>JAITVE010000255.1 GCA_031285975.1 Candidatus Adiutrix sp.
CCGCGCTGCTGCGCGCGCCGGAAAAGCTCGACCCGGTGACGGAATATAAAACCATCAACAACACCGGCTTTGTGGCCGTCAAACCCGTGGACGCTGCGCGGGCCTCGGCTCTTTTGGGCCGCGCCGCCGGGCCGGGCGCGTATTACCTTTTGGAAACCAAGGGCGAACCGGCCCGTGCCGATAACCTGCTGGCCCTGGCCGACATTTTTCGCGGCCTGGAAGCGGCGGTCTATCCTCTCCAGGCCGAGCCGCTGACCGTGACTCTTTCCAATGCAAGCGGTTCGCAAAAATTCCGGCTCGTGCCGGAAACGGCCCTGGATGCGGCCCGCAAAGGCGGCAGTTTTGACCCGGATTTGCCGCCCGCAGCCTGGCAGAAAGTGTCGGTCGCGCCCGGCCAATGGCCCGTGGGGGGAACGCTCCTGACCTTCACCGGCACGAACGGCAGTTTAAGCTTTCCCGTGACGGTGGAAGAAACCGCCGCGCTTGAAGACGCGGAAGCCGCAGCCGCACCCCTCACCCTGCTGGGCCTGTTGGCCCAGGCCGAGCGCCGGGCCCTGACCTGGGAGCCGGAGACGCGGTCGCTCCTTTTGGGCCGCCGCTCCTACGCGGGCTTCCGCCTCTATGCCGCCACCTTGGAAGACGTGGCCCCGCTCCAGAAAAAATTCGCCGATACCGGCCTCACCGTGGCCGCTGAAACGGCCCGTATAGAGGAAGTGAAGCGGCTTGACCGCTACCTCACCCTCATTTTCTGGCTTATCAGCGCCGGGGCCATTGTCGGGGCCACGGCCAGCCTCTTGTCAAACATTTACGCCGGGCTGGAGCGCAAGCGGCGGGAGTTGGGCGTGCTGCGGCTGTTGGGGGTGTCCGGCTTCGCTTTTCTCCGCTTCCCGCTCTATTCGTCGGTGCTGCTGACGGCGGGGGGCTTTTTTTCAAGCTGGCTGATGTTCGCCGCCCTGTCGGCGGTCATCAACCACCTGTTCCGCGACCAGTTGCGGGCGGGCGAGAGCCTGTGCCGCCTGGCCTGGGAACACGCGGCTGCGGCCCTGGCCGTCAGTTTGGCCGTGGCCGCCGCCGCCGGGCTGGCGGCGGCTCTGCGGGCGGCCCGCATCGAACCGTCCGAAGCCCTGCGGGACGAATAATACCTGCGCCGGGAGGCGACCCATGAAACGTATTCTGCCCATTCTTTTTTTCATCGCCGCGCTCCTGGCCGGAGCCCCGGCGGCCTTCGCCCAGGGGAACGACCTGGTTATCCCCGGCCCCGGCGGCCAGGAATTCATCTTTCGGCCCGTGCCCCTGGGGCTGGGGGAAAACGACCGCCTCAGCGGGGCCCAGTTCACCATGGGCGACCCGGCCCTGGGCTTCCGGGCCTTCCCCACCACGGTCTCCCTGGGCGGGGCTTTCCTCGTTCCGTCGGCTTCCGGGAAGGAATGGGTCTATTATCTCGGCAAAACGGAAATCACCGAGGCCCAATATTACGCGGTCATGGAGCCGGAAAACACCCCAAAAGAAAAGCTCAAGAGCGGCAAACCCATGACCGGCCTCAGCTATTACGAGGCCCAGGCCTTCCTCGACCGGCTCAATCAATGGCTCTTCGCCAACGCCCTGGACAAGCTGCCGCTCCTGAACAACACCCCCGGCTACCTGCGCCTGCCCACCGAGGCCGAATGGGAATTCGCGGCCCGGGGCGGCCCGGCTGTGTCGGCGGACGTGTTCGCCGCGCCCCAGCCGTATGCGGAAGACGATTTGGCGGCCTACGAATGGTTCGCCGGGCCCAAGTCCTCCCACAACGAGGTGCGGCCCGTGGGCCAGTTGAAGCCCAACCCCCTGGGCCTCCACGACATGCTCGGCAACGTCAGCGAAATGACCAACAATCTGTATCAGCTTGAATATTACCAGGGCCGCAGCGGCGGCCTCACCGCCCGGGGAGGGCACTTCCTCACCGCAGAAAAGAGCATGGGCGCGGCCCTGCGGGTGGAAGAGCCCCTGTATCTCGGCGACAAAAAACAGGGGTTGAAGCCCAACCGCAAGCCCACCCTGGGCCTCAGGCTGGCCCTCAGCGCGCCCATTATGACCGACCGGGCCGAAATCGACAATCTGGAAGACGCCTGGGAAGAATACCGCGAGTCCGACGGGCGCACGGTTTCGCCCGCCGGGCTCTCCACCGCGCCGGTGGGCGTGAAAACCGACGTGAAGGCTGAGGACGTGCGGGGCCACCTGGCCAACATCCGCGCCCGCCTGGCCGCCGGGGAACTGCCGGAAAGCCTCTCTGCGCCTCTCAACCAGGATTTGGGCCTTCTGGAAGCCTCCCTCACCGGCATTGACATGATCCGCAAACAGGCCGAGACGGATTCCGCCCGCTCCTGGGTGCGCATCGGGGTCTTCGCCGGGCACCAGTATATGCGCGAAGAGGCCAAGCGCCCGAGGCTGGAGGAAATCATCCAGGCCAACCAAAGCCGCACTGACCGCAACGCCCAGGAGGAAAACATGCTCAAAATGCTCCTGGCCCGGCAGGAGGATTTGCGCGGCAACCTGAACGACACCCTTTCCGCCTACCACAACGCCCTCACCCAGATGGCCTCCCTCGACCCCGCCGCCGTGGCCGAGGCCCTGAAGCGTTACCGCGAGGAGTTGGAGGCCCGCACGCCCGCGCCCACGGAAGTTTTGAAAGTCATGGGCGTGCTCACCGGCCATTTCGACATTGTGGTCAAAGACCGCGTTCTCAACCGTGAAAACCTGATGCGCGACCTCAACGCCGTCACCTCCCCCGAATAATTTTTTCGAGTACTTGGCGACCCCAAAGCTCGTTCCGACAAGAAATAAACGCGGCCCCAGGGCTGCCCCGACAAGGAGAAAAATTATGCACAAAATCGTGAAACTCGGCCTGACGGCCACGCTCATCGCCGCCCTGGCCCTCATCGGCGGCTGCGCCAACATTGCCAACGACCGCACCCGCACCCAGACTGAAGGCACCCTGGCCGGGGCGGGCATCGGCGCCGCCCTGGGGGCCGCCATCGGCGCCATTGCCGGGGGCCACCGCGGGGCCCTGACCGGGGCCTTGATCGGGGCCGGGGTCGGCGGCACCGCCGGTTTGGCCTACGGCACCAGCGTGGCCAACAAAAAGGCCGACTATGCCAGCGAAGAAGAGTGGCTGGCCGCCTGCCTGGCCGAGGCCCAAAGCGTCAACCAGCAGACCGCCGATTACAACAGTCGCCTGAAAACCAGCCTGGCCTCCTACAAAAAAGAACTCAGCGGCAACAGTTATGGCCTGAACGAGGCTGACCAGAAGACCAAGGGCCAGGCCCTGAAAAAAGACCTGAAAGAAAGCGGCGAATATTTAGCCCTGTTGGATCAGGAAATCACCGCCCAGGAAAGCGCCGCCAGCTCGGCCACCGATAAGGCCCAGGCCAAAAATCTGCAAAAACAGGTGGACGAAATGAAAAAGCAGAAAAAAGTTCTGGAACAGAATAACCAGGAACTGGCGGCCATCAGCAACCGCATCGCCATGTAAGGCCGGGAGGGTTCGAGTATGAGAAAAGCATTATTGTTGACGGCCCTGGCGGCGATGGTGGCCCTGGGCGCCGCGGGCTGCGCCACCACCGGCGACCCCAAGGCCGGGGGCCTTTTCGGCTGGAGCGAAGCCAAGGCCCAGCAGCGCCGGGCCGCCGCCTGGGACGCGCTCGACCGCGAAGAAGCCAAGGGCGAGCAACTGCGGGCCGAGCAGCGGCAGCTTCAGGGCCAAATCAGCGCCAAAAAGCGCGAACTGGCCGCCCTGAAGAAAAACGATTCTTCGGCCAACGAGGCCACGGCGGCTGAAATAAGCCGCCTGGAAAAAGAAATCGAAGATTTGAACAAGGAAGCCTTAGTCCTCATGGATCTGTAGGAAACGAGCCCTTGAAAAGCTGGGAAAACTTGGCGTTTCAAGGGCTTTCGCTTCATGCTTTTGCGCCGTGCCCTCATTATGGGGCGGGATTGGAATTTTATGCGCGTTTTGGGAATAGCCCTTTTGGCGGGCGTGCTGCTGCTGGTTCCGGCCTACTGCTGCCGTTCCGGCCCGGCCTGGGCGGAAACAGCGAGCCCGCAGAGAGAGTCTCGCCCTTTGGAACTTATGCGGCAAGCCGAAAGGCTCTGCCGGGAACACGCCCTCTACCCACCGGACGCGAGTACACCTCTGACCCTGGACGCGCGGGCCTATCTGCAAGCCCTGCCGGACGGCTATTCCACCTACCTCAGCCGGGACGAGCTCGACCGCCTGGCCGAGTTTGACCAGCCGGACTACGCGGGCGTGGGCATGGAGGTCGTGCGGGCCGCCGGGCGGGGCAATTTCTGCGTGCCCTATGATAACGGCCCGGCCCGCCTGGCCGGGCTGCTGCCGGGCGACCGGCTGTTGACTGTGGATGGCCGCAACGTGGCCGACGCCGCGCCGGAGAGCCTCCCCGTCCTGGTGCGCGGCAAAGCCGGGACAGCGGTGACCCTCACCGTGGCCGGGCCCGACGGGCGGGAACGGAACCTGACGGTGACGCGGGCCGCCGTGAGCCGCCCGGTGGTGGAGTCGCGGCTTGAGGGCGGCGTCCTGAAAATTCGCATCTACCGCTTCACCCACGAAGTGCCCGAACTGGTGAACGAAAGTTTAGCGCAGAACCCGGACGCGGCCAAAGTCGTCATCGACCTGCGCAGCAATATCGGCGGCGAATTTTGGGCGGCTGTGGGCGCGGCGGCCCTGTTTTTGCCGGAGGAGGCCACCGTGGCCTCCATCATCGGGCGGGACGGCGCGGAGCGGCTGGTGGAGGCGGGGTTCAGCCCGAAACATTTTGGCCGCCGCGTGGTCATCTGGCAGGATCACCTCTCCGCCAGCGCCTCGGAAATTTTCATCGCCGCCCTCACCCACAACGGGGCGGCGGTGAGCATAGGCCGCCGCACCTTCGGCAAAGGCCTGATGCAGGAACAGTTCCCGGCCCTGGACGGCGGGCTGTTCATCATCACCACCAGCGAGTTGCGGCCCCCGGACGGCCTGCCGTTCCACGGCCAGGGCTTGGCGCCCTACTATTCTTTGCGCAGCAACACCTCCAGCGACGCGGACTACGAGGCCCGCACCAAAGACGTGTTCTCGCGGTAGAACCTACGCAATTGCAACACGGCGGAACCGGACGTTTTAATTGCGTGCGCTCTCATCCAATAATAAAAAACTCTCAGAGAATAAGGAGTCGGTCATGCACCCCTATACATCCTGCTTCCGCCTTGCGGCGGCCTTGTTTTTGGCGGCCCTGCCGCTGACCGGCTGCGGTTCCGACGAGCCCTCGGCCGACCATGTGGCCCTCACCCTGGAATCGGCTTTTGCCCGCAATCAGGCGGTGGAAATCGACGACGTGGAGCCCGAGTGGATCGAAACCGGGGAGGCCCGGCTGGAAGGCAAAACCAGCCTCACCCTGCGCCTGAAAGAGGATGCCTATCTCTCCGCCGACCTGAGCGAGGCCCTGGCCGCCCTGAAGATAGAATCCGCCGAAACGGGCCTTCTGCGCCAGGCCCGCGCCACGGCTGAGGCCCAGGCCGAGCCCCTGCGCTCGGCCCTCTTGGAAAAAGCCCCGCCGTCGCTTGAGCAGCAGCGTTTCATCAAACCCGCCGCCGAAAAGGGCGATGAGTTCGCCGCCGAGGCCACCATCCGCGCCCAAAAAAGCGCCAATGGCTGGGATTTGGAGATTCTGAACATCGCCCAAACCCGCGCCCCGGAAGGGCGGCCCCGCTCGGCCCTGCCCGCCGAGGCCCTGGTGGTGGGTTCCGCCGAGGCCAAGCAAGCGGTGCAGGACGGCCTGGAAGCTATCCGCAAATACGCCGCCGAGGTGGATGCCGCGGCGGCGGAGGCGGCCAAGAGCCTCACCGAAGCCAAGGCCCGGAAGCGGGCCGAACTGTTGGCGGGCCTTACGCCCGGCACAGTCTACCTGGGGACGCTGGAACGCCCCGACAAATCCATCGGCGAATCAGGCCTGGTGATTGAAGAGGCCGAGGCCGCCACCGGGGTCATCAAAGGCTATGCCTTCAACGATGACCCGAGGAAGAAAAACCCCTTCATGGGCACCATCCGCGAGGGCGCGACCCCGCTGCTGTTCAACATCAGCACCGACCAGCCGGGCATGATGGTCGCCGCCGAGCTTGACCTCACGGACGGCCGCCTCACCGGCACCCTCACCGTCACCGAGCAAGACAGTTCGGGCCGCCAAACCTACCGCAACACCAGCGGCCAGCTCACCGTCTCCTGGGGGGCGGCTGACCAAAAGGCCCTGGAGGCGAAAATCGCGGCCATGACCGCCCGTGACGAAGCCCAAAAGAAGCGGCAGGACGAATACCAGGCTGCCCTGGCCGCAACCATCGCCCCTGGCCAGGCCTTCCAGGGCGTGTGGACGTATGACGACCGGCGCGGCGAAATCGGCCTGTATATCGAAACCGTGGCCACCAACGGCCTCTCCTGCGCCGGATATCTGTTCGACCCCACGGATCGCTTCCTGCGCAAAACCTTTACCGCCACCGTCAACCGCGAGTTCGAGGCCGAAAGCCCCCTGACCGTAACTGCGGCCAGCGGGCAGGGCCTGCCCTACTCCGACCAGCTCACCGACACCCAAAAATCCTGGCTGCGGGACGATTCCTCATATTCCCTGCCCCTGTCGCTGAAAGACAGCGGCTGGAGCGGCCAAACCAGCGGTCGTTATGCGGTGACCCTGGCCCCGGTGCCCGATTTCGCGGCCCTGCTGGCCCAGGATCAGGCCACGGCGGCAGCCTATCAAGCCGCCATGGCCAAAGCCGCCGCCCCCGGCCAGGCCTTCCAGGGCGTGTGGACGTATAACGACCGGCGCGGCGAAATAGCCCTGTATATTGAAACCTGCGCCGCCAACGGCCTGATTTGCGAAGGCTATTTGTTCGACCCGGTTGACCGTTCCAAGCGCAAGCCCTTCACCGCCGCCGTCAACAAAGATTTCAAGGCCCCCACGGCCCTGATTGCCACCACGGTGCGCGGCAAGGGGATAGCCAACTCCTCGCAGCTCACCGAGTCCCAAAAAACCTGGCTCTTAACCGACATTGACGACGCCATCCACCTGAACCTGAAAAACGGCGGCTGGACGGGCCAGAGCGAAGGGTACGCGGTGGAACTGACCCCCATCCCCGACTTTGCCGACCTCCTGGCCCAGGATCAGGCCACGGCGGACGCCTACCAGGCCGCCCTGACTGCGGCCACCGCCCCCGGCCAGGCCTTTCAGGGCGTGTGGACATATAAAGACCAGCGCGGCGAAATTGGCCTTTACATTGAGACCGCCGCCGCCGACGGCCTGGTCTGCGAAGGCTATCTCTTTGACCCGGCAGACCGCTCCAAGCGCAAACCCTTCACCGCCGCCGTCAACAAGGAGTTCCAGGCCGAAGCCGCCCTGACCGCAACCCTGCGCTACGATCAGGGAGTGCCCGACTCTGACCAGCTCACCCTGTCCCAAAGAGCCTGGCTGAGGGATAATCTCAACGGATATTCCATCACCCTGGCGCTGAAAGATGGCGGCTGGACAGGCCAAAGCCGCGATTATGCTGTGAAGTTCGCCCCGCTGCCCGACTTCGCCGACCTGCTGGCCCAGGATCAGGCGGCGGAACAGCAGCGCCGGGAAGCCGAAAAAGCCGCCGTGCTCCCCAACGCGGAATACACGGCCACCTGGCGGTGGGGTAGCGATGCCGGAGATATGGGCCTGAAAATACTGACATTGAGCGACAGCGGCGTGAACTTCACCGCCGTGCTGTTCGACCCGGCGGATCCCGCCACGGTCTGGCAATACAATGGCACCGTTACCAAAGACAACGAAGGAAGAGCAGTCTTCACGCTTACCCCCGTCGGCACCCGAAACAACACCAAACCAGAAAGCAGAACCCACTATCTGCTGAACGACAAACAAAGCGACTATCAAACCGTGTCGTTAAAGGTAACAGCCGAAGGTCTGTCCGGCAGGCTCTTCTATCAGGGCCCCCAGATTGCCTTCAAAAAAATCACCACGGCCCCGGCCACGACAGCCGCAAACCCGGTCGCCCCGGCCCCCGCTGCCGCCACACAAGCGGCAGAGGCTCCGGCGGCAACTCCGGCAACGGCCCCCAAAGCTCCGGCCCCGGCTGCTGCCACGGCTCCGGCAACAGCGGCCCCCGCTGCTCCCGCCACGGCCACAAGCTATCCGCCCCTGGTGCTGGCCAGCAACGGCAAGCCCAAAATCGCGGCCCACCGGGTCAGCCAGGAGGGGAAGGCCGTGGCCCTGGCCCTGCAAGCGCTGGCCCACGGCAAGCAACTAACCGCTGTGCGCATCGACAACCTGGGCGGCGTCCAGGCCCACTTCCGCAGCGATGGGCTGGAAGGGGCCGCGCCCCTCACCGTCAGCCTGGGCGGTAAAAGCTCCGCCCCCGGCGCGGCCAGCCTGGACATCGCGGCGGGCGAGGCGGAAATCCTGCTCACCCTGTCCCTTGAAGATAACGGGGCCTTTGCCGGAGGAGCCACCGAGTTCCGCGTCACCGTCTTTTTCGCCGACGGCGAACGGGCCATGTGTTTCCTGAAATAGCATTCTATCGCGCCCGGGAGGGCGGGG
>JAITVE010000279.1 GCA_031285975.1 Candidatus Adiutrix sp.
TTCCAGTCTTTGTCGCTTAGATCATGGCGGCGATAGGCAGGTTCCATTTGATTCTCCTTTCAAGTTCAACCTGCTCGCAGTATAACATATTTATAATCTATTGACGGCACTATCTAGAGCGAAGCATCCACGCATCCACAGCTTTTCCGGCGACATACGTGGCACGGACAGCGCGGTCGTCGCCGAGAGTCATGAGGACAAAAAGCTTTTCGGGGAGGGTGCGGGCGAAGCCCATGCGGAATTCAATGAGGGGGGTGGCTTTGAGGTCGAGGATGGCCAGGTCGGCTTCGAAGCCGGGGGCAATTTGGCCTATTTTACCGTCCAGGCTCAGGGCTTCGGCTCCGCCTTTGGTGGCCAGGTAGAAGCCCTGGAGGGCGGTCAGGCCGGTCTGGTGCGTTTGGGCGACTTTGTAGGCCTCGCCCAGGGTTTGCAGCATGGAAAAGCTGGTGCCCGCGCCGACGTCGGCACCCAAACCGACCTTGACGGGCCGGGAGGGCTTTTTGGCTTCATGGAGCTTGAAAAAGCCGCTGCCCAGGAAGAGGTTCGAGGTGGGGCAGTGGGCCATGGCGGCTCCGTGACGGTGGAAATCCGCAAAGTCGTCTTCGCCGATGTGGATGCAGTGGCCGAAAATGGAGCGTTCCCCCAGCAGCCCATAGTCGTTGTAAACTTGCAGGTAGCGGGCGCTTTCGGGGAAAAGTTCCTGCACCCAGGCCAGTTCGCCCTGATTTTCACTCAGGTGGGTTTGCATATACGTGCCGGGGTGCTCGCGCCACAGCCGGGCCGCCGCCCGCAACTGCCCGGAGGTGGAGGTGGGGGCGAAACGCGGGGTGACGGCGTAGAGCTGGCGGCCGCGCCCGTGCCATTTTTCCAGAAGGCGCAGGGAATCGGCATAGCCGGTTTCGGCAGTGTCCAGGAGGGCGGGAGGCGCGTTGCAGTCCATCATCACTTTCCCGGCGATCATGCGGGTGCTTAAGGCCTCCGAACGCTCGAAAAAGGCCTCCACCGATTGGGGATGCACGGTGCAGTAGACGGCGGCGGTGGTGACGCCGTTGCGCAGCAGTTCATTCAGGAAAACTTTGGCCACCCGCTGGGCGTGGCCGAGGTCGGCGAAATCCTGCTCGGCCGCGAAGGTGTAGGTGTTGAGCCACTCCAAAAGCTGCTTGCCGTAGGCCCCGATCATCTGGGTTTGGGGGTAGTGGATATGGCAGTCCACAAAGCCGGGGCAGATGAGGGCGTTTGGGTAGTGGGTCACGTCCAGGTCTTGGGCGGCCTCGGGGCGGTATTCGCCGACGGACTCGATGAGTCCGTCGGCCATAACCACCAGCGCGTCTTCAATATATTGGTAAGACGTGTCCGGGTCGCTGTACGAGGGGTCGGCGGTGAAGGTCAGCACGGCCCCCCGGATGGCGGTTTTGGTCATGAATTCTCCTCGTCCATGGATTTCGGCAGCAGGAGGTTGGTGACGATAGCCGTCAGGCCGCCGGCGGCCACCGGCGAATGCAAGAGGTCGGCCAGCCAGAGGGGCAGGTGAAGGGTGAAGTTCGGCTGGAAGGCCGCGCCCACGCCCACGCCCACAGAGATGCCGATAATCAGGATGGAGCGGCGGGTGATGGGGTCGGTGAAG
The DNA here is from genome assembly GCA_031285975.1 of Candidatus Adiutrix sp. Taxonomy (GTDB): domain Bacteria; phylum Desulfobacterota; class Desulfarculia; order Adiutricales; family Adiutricaceae; genus Adiutrix. Next base: position 1,625 of record JAITVE010000279.1, read on the forward strand.
ATAATGCGCATCCCGGTGGCGGTGATAATGCCGAACAGGAGAATCAGCGCGCCGCCCAGCACGGGGTCGGGAATGATGTTGAAAACCACCCCCACCACGGGGAACACGCCGAGAATGAGCAGGAAGACGGCGATGTATTTGCCCACGTGGCGGCTGGCGTTGCCGGTGAGCTGGATGACGCCGTTGTTCTGGGCGAAAATGGCCATGGGGAAGGAGTTGAAGCAGCCCGCCAGGAGCGAGGCGAAGCCGTCGCAGAGAATGCCGCCCCCCAGCCGCCGGATGAACACCGGCCCCGAGGTGGGTTCCTTGGAGAGCATGGAGGTGGCCGAAAGGTCGCCCGTGGCTTCCACGGTGCTGATGACGTACAACAGGGCAATGGAGACGAAGCCGCCCAGGCCGAAGCTGATGCCGTAGCGGAAGGGCATGGGGACGGAGAAAATCCGCACGTTTTCCGGCACGGGGTTCAGCATACCCCACCACGCGGCCACCGCCGCGCCCACCACAAAGCCGATAATCATGGCGCTCATGCGGATGACCGGATTCTTGAAGCAGTTGAACACCAGAATGCACAGAAGCACCAGGCCGCCCAGGGACAGGTTTTTCACCGAGGCGAAATTTTCCGTGCCGAAAGAGGCGAAGCCGCCCACCACGTTGGTCATGGCCACGTTCAAAAGGGAGATGCCCACCATGGCCACGGTAATGCCGCAAACCAGGGGGGTGAAGACCCGGTTCAGAAGGCCGGTCATGCGCGAGAGGGCCATTTGAATGAAAGAGCCCGCCACCACGGCTCCGCTCATCAGGGCTATCACCTCTTCGTGGCTCGCGCCGCCGTCCAGGGCGGCCTTGCCGAGGGCGATGAAGGCGGTGGGGAAGATGAAGCTGGTGGCCTGGATGCTCAGAAGGCCGGAGCCGAAGGGCCCGATGCGGGTGGTTTGGATGAAGGTGCCGATGCCGGAAACGAAGAAGGCGATGTTCACCATATAGATGGTGATGTCCAGCGGCATGTTCAGGGCCCGGCAGATAATCAGGGGCGGGCTGCCGATGCTGACCACCATGCTCATCAGGTGCTGGATGGCCGTGAGGGTGGCGGGGATGAAGGGGGGCTTGTCTTCCAGGCCGTAGACGATGCCGAGATTTTTTTCCGAAGTTGCGGCAGTGTCGCTCATAGTGAACCTCAATTCAGTGTAAAAAGGTTAAGTTTGAGACAAAGGCAGAGCAGGGCGGCTCGGCTTGCCTGGCCGAACCACCTCGTCTCACCCTAAACAACGTGATAACGTGTGGATGCGTTCTAAAATTTTATGCCAGGCCGGGGCCGCCGGAAGGTCGCGGCGGCCCGGCCAGGCCGCGCCTTAATGCAGGCGCAGCACGAAATTGAGAATAAAAGCCGCGCTGACCAGATACATAACCCAGCTGACGTCTTTGAAGCGGCCGGAGCAGACCTTCAGCAGGGTATAGCTGACGAAGCCGAAGGCAAAGCCGTTGGCGATGCTGTAGGTGAGCGGCATCATGACGATGGTCAGGCACACCGGGATAGCCTCGGTAATGTCGCTGAAATCAATGTGCACCACTTCGGACATCATCAGGGCCCCCACGATAATCAGGGCCGGGGCCGTGGCGAAACCTTGCACCAGGCCCACCAGGGGCGCGAAGAACAGGGCCACGAAAAACAGCACGGCCACCACAATGGCCGTCAGCCCCGTGCGGCCGCCCTCGGCCACGCCCGCCGCGCTCTCCACATAGGAAGTGACGGTGGAGGTGCCGACAATGGCGCTGGCCATGGTGCCGATGGCGTCGGTGGTGAGGGCGCGGTCGAGGTTCTCAATGTGGCCGTCCGCCTTCATGAGCCCGGCCTTTTTGGTGAGGCCGATAAGGGTGCCCATGTTGTCGAAAAGCTCCACGATGGTGAAGGTGAAAATGATGTGCAGGATGCCGAAATTCAGCGCGCCCCGGAAATCAAGCTGGCCGAAGGTGCCGTTTTCGCCGAAGAGGCTCGGCACGTTCGCGCTCACAATGTCAGAGAGCCCCTTGGGCACCGGCCCGGCCCCCACCATCATGCCCAGCACGGTGGTGAACAGGATGCCCAGGAGGATAGCCCCCCGCACGCCCCGGGCCATCAAAACGCCGGTGAAGACGACCCCGGCGCAGGTCAGCAAGGGAGCTTGCCCGCCCAATTCAAAGTTAAGGCTGGCCACGTGCCCGGCCCCCACCAGGGTGGCGGGGTTGTCAATGACGATGCCCGAGCCTTGAAGGCCGATAAAGGCGATGAAAGTGCCGATGCCCACCCCGATGGCGCTCTTGATGCTCATGGGCACGGCGCGGATGATGGCCTGGCGTATGCCCCCCAGGGTGAGGATAAGGAAAACCACGCCGGAGACGAACACCGCCGCCAGGGCCGCCTGCCAGCTCAGGCCGAAGCCCAGCACGGCCGTGTAAGCGAAAAAGGCGTTCAGGCCCATGCCGGGGGCCACGGCCACCGGGTAATTGGCCCAAAAGCCCATCAGGGCGGTGGCGAAAATGGTAGACCAGAGGGTGGCGGCAATGGCCGCCTCTTTGGGGATGCCCGCGTCGGCTAGGATGCTGGGGTTGACGAAAATGATGTACCCCACGGCCACGAAGGTGGTCAGCCCGGCGAGCATTTCGGTTTTGACGGTGGTGCCTTTTTGACTCAGCTTGAACAGTTTTTCCAGCGAACCTGCGGCTGCGGCGTTCTCAGGCATTTTTTCACCCCTCACCTTTCCCTTGTTGGTTAACGATTGTCAGCAATCATGACGACCAGGCTATTTCGAAATCTCCAAACATTCGGCAGCCCCTTTGACCTCGCGGCCCAGGGCCAGTTCCACGGCTTCGGTAATCATTTCGTAGCCGGTGCAGCGGCAGAGGTGCCCGGCGTGGGCGCGTTTTATTTCCTCGCGGGTGACGGACGCGAGGCGGTCTTTGTTTTGTTCCAGAAAGGCGGTGGTGGTCATCACCAGGCCCGGCGTGCAAAAGCCGCACTGCACGGCCCCGGCTTCCACATAGGCCCGCTGCACCGGCGAGAGTTCCCCCTCGGGCCGGGCGACCCCCTCCACGGTGCGCACGCACTGGCCTTCGGCCCAGACGGCCAGGGTGAGGCAGGAATCGGTGGGCACGCCGTTCAGCAAAACCGTGCAGGCCCCGCATTCGCCCACGCCGCAGCTTTTTTTCACGCCGATGAGCCCCAGGCGGTCGCGCAGCACGGTCAGGAGCGATTCACGCGGGTCTACGTCAAGCTCGTAGTCGCGGCCGTTGACATGCAGTTTCAGTTTCACCATGTCAGTTCCCCCTTTTCGCGCCTTCGGCGGCGGCTGCAATCATCCGCCCGGCCAGGGTTTTTATGATGCGCATTCGGAACTCCCGCGTGGCCCGCCAGGAGGTGCGCGGCTGCACATCTTCCTCCAGCGCGGCGATAATTTTGGCCACAGCCGCATCGTTCAGCGGCTGGTTCAGGCTGGCGGCCTCGGCCCGGCGGCAGCGCAGTGGGGTGGGCGCGGCCACGGTGAAGGCCAGGCGCAGATCGGCGATCCGGCCGCCCTCCATTTTCACGCCCGCCGCGCAGCCGATGGTGGCAATGTCCATGGCCGAGCGCATGGCATATTTATAATAGGCCGCGCCCAGGCCCTTGAGCCCGGCCAGGTCGAATTCAAAGCCCAGCAGCACTTCGTCCGCTGCCAGGGCCACCTGGCCGGGGCCGGTGTGGAAGCCCTCCATCGCCGCCCGGCGAACGCCCTCGCGGCCTTGAATGACCAGCATGGGCTCCAGCACCAAGAGGGCGGCGGCAGTGTCGGCGCTGACAGCCCCATTGGCGATGTTGCCGCCAATGGTGCCCATGTTGCGAATCTGCGGCCCGGCCACCGTGGCGCAGGCTTCCGCCAGCACGGGAATGTATTGCGTAACCGCTTCACAGGCCATGGTTTCCGCAAACGTCAGCCCTGAGCCGAGGAATAACTTCCCGTCCTGCGCGGCGATTTTTTTCAGTTCGGGCAGGGCGTGGATATCCACCAGCCGGGTGAATTTGTCATCAAAGTGCCGCAGCTTCACCAGCACGTCCGTGCCGCCCGCCACCAGGCGGCTTCCCGGATGCGCGGCCAGCATTTCCACGGCCTGGGCGATGGATTCAGCTTTATAATAGTGTTGAATATCAAACATGGCCCCTCCTCACAGTCCCGCTTTTTCCAAATAACGGAAAAGCGTTTTGGGGGTGATGGGAATCTCGTCCACCTTCACGCCCGTGGCGTGCCAGACGGCGTTGCGCACCGCCGGGGCGGGGGAGACCAGGGGCGGCTCGCCCAGGGCCCGCAGGCCGAAAGGGTTGCCGGGGTAGGGCGCTTCGACGAAGGCGCAGTCCAAATCCGGCAAGTCCATGATGGTGGGCATTTTGTAATCCAAGAGGTTGCCGTTGAGCACCCGGCCTTTTTCGTCCCACAGCATTTCTTCATAGAGGGCCCAGCCCAGCCCCATGCCCAGGCCGCCGTGCACCTGGCCGGTGGCCGTTTTGGGGTGGATGATGCGCCCGGAGTCGTGCACGTTCAGGGCTTCCACAACCTTGACGCGGCACAGGGGCAGATCGACTTCCACCTCCACAAAGGTGCAGCAGTAGACCGGGGGGTTGAGCCGGGTTTTGTGGCTGGCCTGGCTGACAATGGGGCCGCCCAGGTCGAGATGGTAATAGCTCTGCATGGCCAACTCGGCCAGGGTGAACACGCGGCTGCGGCCGTCGCTGCCGACAATGTTCCCGCCCTTAAAATTTAAAGCGTCCTGCGGAATGCCGGTCAAAGCGGCGGCCAGTTCCAGAATCTTGCCCTTAAACTCGCGGGCGGCGGCGCAGATGGCCGGGCTGGAAGTAAAACTTTGGCGCGAGGCGAAGGCCCCGGTATCAAAGGGCGTGTGGTCGGTGTCCTGGGTGCTGACCACCTGGATGCTGTCCAGCGGCAGGCCGAGGGCTTCCGCCGCCATCTGGGCCATGGCCGTGTCGGCCCCCTGGCCCATTTCCAAAGCCCCGACAGCCAGGGTGACGCGGCCGTCCTGGTTCAAAACCAGCCGTGCCCCGGCCAGTTCCACCGAGGCCGGGTAGGTGTTGGAGCCGTAACTGCAACAGGCCACCCCCACCCCCCGGCGAACGGGGCCGCGCTGATTTTGGTAAAGCTCTCGCTTCCGTTGCCAGTCAATGAGTTCCGCGCCGCGCATGAGGGCCTCGTATATCCCGGCCACTTCAATAACCTGGCCGTTGTAGGGGCAAACGTCCCCGGGCCGGGCCACGTTTTTCAGGCGCAGTTCCAGGGGATCCATATTCAGGGCGCGGGCAGCCTCTTCCACCAGGCAGTCCATAATATAAGTCACCTGGGGCTGGCCGTAGCCGCGCATGGCCCCGGCGCTGGGGAGGTTGGCGTAATAGGTGGTGGCGTCATAACGCAGGGCGGCGCGGGGATAGAGAAAGGGCGATTTTGACCCGGCGGCCCCGGCGATGGAGTGCCCGTGGGAGGCGTAGGCCCCGGTTTTTGACCAGACCGTGAGGTCGAAAGCAATGAAGGTGCCGTCCCGCTTCAGCCCCAGCTTGGCCTGGCCCTCAAAGGGGTGGCGGCTGCGGCTGCCGATAAAGCATTCCTCGCGGCTCAGGGCGATTTGCACGGGCACGCCGCCCATTTTCAGGGTCAGGAAAGCAGCCAGGGGCTCGGCCAGCACATCCTGCTTGTTGCCGAAACCGCCGCCCAGGCAGGGCTTGATAACGCGGATGCGGCTCCAGGGCAGCGACAGGGCCTGGCCCACCACCCGGCGCACAATCTGCGGAATCTGGGTGGAGGAGATGATGACGATGTGGTTTTCGTCATCCATATAGGCCAGGCTGACCACGGTTTCCATGTGGCAGTGCTGCACTTGCGGGGTGCAATAGCGGCCCTCAGCCACCAGGTCGGCCCCGGCCAAAAGCCCGGCCACCGAGCCGCCTTTTTCGCTGACCCCATATTCACTCACAGTGTGCTTCAGCACATTGCCGGGGTAGGCCTCATGAAGCTGCGGCGCACCGGGGGCCAGGGCGCTGTGTCTATCCAGCAACGGTGGCAGTTCTTCATATTCAACGACCACCGCCCGTGCGGCCTTGGCGGCGGTGAGCGCGTCCCTTGCCACCACCACCGCCACTTCATCGCCGAAATGGCGCACGTGGCCGGTCAACAGGCGGCGGTCGGCCACGTCCCGCTTGGCCGCGTCCAGATTGTAGGGGTGCCCGGCGGTGGCGAAAAGCGTTTCCGGCACGTCTTTATAGGTGAACACCGCCTCAACCCCGGCCAGAGCCAGGGCGGGGGCCACGTCGATGGCTTTCACCAGCCCATGGGCAATGGGCGAACGCACCAGGGCCGCGTGGCGCATTCCGGGCATGGCTAAATCTTCGGTATATCGGGCCAGG
>JAITVE010000396.1 GCA_031285975.1 Candidatus Adiutrix sp.
CCTGAAATCGGCCTCCGACCTGGGCGTGCCCCTGGTGGGCATGGGCCTTCTGTACCAGGAAGGCTATTTCGCCCAATACCTCAACAACGACGGCTGGCAGATGGAACGCTACCCGGCCAACGATTTCGACAACATGCCCATCACCCGCGTCAATGACGCTTCCGGCCGCCAGATCACCGTCAAGGTCAACTTCAAGGGCCGGGACGTGAGCGTGGCCGTGTGGTGCGTGCAGGTGGGCCGCGTGCCGCTGTATTTGCTGGACACCGACCTCAACGAGAACCCGCCGGAATTCCGGGGCGTCACCGCCCAGCTCTACGGCGGGGACAAGGAAACCCGCATCCGCCAGGAGATCGTGCTGGGCATCGGCGGCGTCCGGGCCCTGAAGGCCATCGGCCTCACCCCCACGGTCATTCATATGAACGAGGGCCACAGCGCCTTTTCCGCCCTGGAGCGCATCAACCTTTTGCGGCAGGACAGCGGCCTGTCCTTTGACGCGGCCCGCGAAATCGTCCAGGCTTCCACCATCTTCACCACCCACACCCCCGTGCCCGCCGGCAACGACACCTTCGACCCGGAACAGGCCCGCCTCTATTTTGAGGAGTATGCCAAGGAACTGGGTATCAACTGGCGGGTGCTCCTGGGCTACGGCCGCATCAACCCCCGCGACGAGTCCGAACCCTTCGGGGTGACCCCCCTGTCGCTGCGCCTGTCGGCCTACGCCAACGGGGTCAGCCGCCTCCACGGCGAGGTCAGCCGCCACATGTGGCAGAACATCTGGCCCAAAAACCCGGTGGAAGACACCCCCATCACCCACGTGACCAACGGCGTCCACGTTTCCTCCTGGGCTTCCAGGGAGATTTCGCGCCTCTACGACCGCTATATGGGCGCGGACTGGAACGAGAATCAGGATCCCAAGCACATCTGGCAGCAGGCCCGGCAGATTCCCCTCTCCGAACTGTGGCGGGCCCATGAAAACTGCCGGGCCCGGCTGGTGGCCTTCACCCGCCGCGCCCTGTTCAAGCAGCTGAAGAGCCAGGGGGCCTCCACCGACGCCCTGCGCAAGAGCATGGAAGTGCTGAGCCCGGACACCCTGACCATCGGCTTCGCCCGCCGCTTCGCCACCTATAAGCGGGCCACCCTCCTGTTCCGCGACACCCAGCGGCTGGAGAAAATTTTGAACAACCCGGCCCGCCCGGTGCAGATTATCATCGCGGGCAAGGCCCACCCCCAGGACAATGAGGGCAAGGCCTTCATCAAGCAGATCATCAACATGGCCCGCGAGCCCCGCTTCGCCAACCGCATCGTGTTTTTGGAAAATTACAATATGCGCATCGCCAGCCTGTTGGTTTCCGGCTGCGACGTGTGGCTCAACAACCCCCGCCGCCCCCTGGAAGCCTGCGGCACCAGCGGCATGAAGGCCCTGGCCAACGGCGTTTTGAACCTTTCGGTGCTGGACGGCTGGTGGGACGAGGGCTATGCCCCGGAATACGGCTGGGCCATCGGCCAGGGCGAGGTTGACCGCAACCACGAGCTGCAGGACGAAACCGAGAGCATGGCCCTCTATGACCTCTTGGAAAAGCAGGTGACCCCGCTGTTCTACCAGCGCACCAGCGACAACATCCCCCAGGTGTGGTGCGAAATGATGCGCGGCGGCATCCGCGACCTGATGCCCCAGTTCAGTTCCCACCGCATGGTGCGCGAGTATTATGACCGCTTCTACGCCCCCTCCTCAAAGCATTACCAGGAACTGAGCGGCGACGGCTTCAAGGGCGCCGCCGACCAGGCCGCCTGGCGGCAGAAGCTCATGACCAGCTGGAACAACATGTCCATTGTGAGCATTTCCTCCAATGCCGACGGGGCCAGCAAAACCGTGGGCGAGGATTTGGAATTCACGGCCATGGTGCGCATGGGCGACCTGAGCCCGGACGACGTGACCGTGGAAGCCTATTACGGCCACCTCGACCACATGGGCAACTTCATCGACCGCTCCACCCTGGCGCTGTTGCCCGAACAGGATATGGGCGACGGCGTATGGCGCTATAAAAACACCCTGTCGGGCCGCAGCACCGGCAAGTTCGGCTACACCGTCCGCGTTACCCCCAGCCAGCGCCGCCTGGCCAACCCCTTTGTCCTGGGGTTGATTTCCTGGGCCTGAGCCGCCCTTGAATGATGTAGAGCCCGCATGAGCACAGCACCCAAGAAGACGGCCCGGCCCGTCGATCCCTCCCGCCTTTTGCGGGTTCAGAACCGGCTGGATTTGATTTTGAGCGAAGACCTGGTCAGCGGCCTGGCCGACGTCCGCAGTTCCATGATTTTGGACTTGAGCGACACGGCCGTCACCGCTGCCCAGACCGACCCGCCTATTTTGAAATCCATGACCGACCGGGTCATAGACGCCAGCATTGTGCATCACGACCTGAAAACCTATGAGCCCAGCCGCTGGGGCTGGACATGCCGCATCCTGGGCCAGCGCAACGATTACCGCCTCAACCCCCAAGACCCGGATTCCTTTCCCGTGTCCGTGGTCTTCCTGTCGCCCCCGCCGCCGGACGGCCTGACGAAAGCCAATGTCCGCCAGGCCTACCGGCTGGATTTGTCCGGCAAGGATATAGCCTTAACCATCAGCCCCGCCGAGTCGCCGGTGAAACTGGTCAACTTTTCCACCGGCGGGGTGATGCTTGAAAGCCGCGCGCCCCACGAATTCCGCCTGGGCCAGGCCTTGAACTACGTTATCACCTTCCCCCCCACCGACGACTTTGCGGAAACCACCCTGCGCGGCGAAGCCGTGGTGGTGCGCATGGAGTATGACCAGCAGCAGCGCGCCGCCAAACTGGGCCTCAAATTCCGCGAAGTCAACGTCACCTCAAGCCGCGACATCCAAAAAATCATCAATTATTACATGCTGGAAGAGCAGCGGAAGAGGAATAGGGGACTGTAAGGATAAAGCCGTGGGTGGAAATTTCAAACAACCTTTAACCGCCCGCGACAGAAGGCACATCAAGCTTATGCTGGAGACGGTTTTGAATTATGAAAAACGTCATATCCGGCTGGGCGCCTTCATTAACGACCTCTCAATCCTCATTAATACTTTGCAATCGGTCGATCCCATCTGGCAATCTCACGGCCGGTTTGTCGGCACAGCTTTTAAAAACGGCACGTTGGTGGAGATATCATCAGCATTCAACGAGCTGCTCAAGATAGAAAATCTTGATGGAAAAGTAATCTGGCAACGCGGCGATTGATTGAAGAAGATAAACTCTCTACTCCAGAATCTTAGCGCGAAGCCACACCAAGAAAAAGGCATGGATACCAGAGCCGCCGCCGGTAAGCCAGTTTATAGGGCGCGGTTTTTCAAGGCGCAGCCGTTTTTAGTCCTAGCCGGGCTGGGCATTGTGCAAGGCCCGGACGATAACGGCTTCGGCCATCTCCGGCCCCATGGCCAAGCGGCAGCCGTCCAACAGGACGATGACGGAGCCGGACTGGCCGCCTAAAATGCGCAGGCGGGAGCCGCGCCGCAGGCCCAGTTCGGTGAGGCGGTTTTTGAGCGTTTCGGAGCCGTTGAAGCTCACCACCACCACAGATTCGCCCACGGCCGTCCCGGACAGCGGCAGGCCCGACCGGCGGCGGCGGCGGCATTCGGGGCACAGGCCGTAGACGGTCAAATTGTGGCGCAGGTGGGTGAAACCTTCGTCGGCGGCAATGGTCTCGATAAGGCCGTCCACGTCCGGGCGGTTGAATTCAACGGCCTGGCCGCAGTCGCTGCAAATGAGGTGGTCGTGGTGCAGGCCGGGGTGGGTGTGCTCATAGATGATGCGGCCGTCCTCGGCGGGCATCTTTTCCGCCAGGCCCAGGGCAGTGAAAAGTTCCAGGGCCCCGGCGGCTTTGTCGGGCGCGGCGTCAAAGCCCCGCTTTTTCAGAACGCGGCCGAACTCCGCCACGGTCAGGTGCGCGCCGGACGACAGGAAGGCCTCCAGCATCAACAGCGGCTCCATGGGGTTGGCATAGCCCAGGCCGCTTAAGAGGGCGGTAAAACTGCCCGCGTCCAGGGCCCGATCCATGGGGCGGCCGTGTTCGCCGGGCTGGGGGCCGAGATGGTGCTCGTCCCGCAAAAGCGGCAGGCCGGAGAGCCCGGGGCGCGGCCCCTTGCCCTCTATGAAAACGCGGCGCAGCCGCTGGGCCATCTCCGACAAAACGCCGCCCATTCAACAGCCCCCGCGCTTGCCGAGCCGAATTCCCGCCATCTGCGACGCGCACTGATGCCGCTTGTGCACCGGGCAGCCCCGGCCCTGGCCGCAACCGCAGCCGCAGCCCCCGCCCCCCTTGGCCGCCCGGAAATATTTCCGCGCCAGAAAAACGACGCACACCAAACTGATGACCACAACCGCCGCGCTTTGCATATCCATACCTCAAGCCTTTCCGAATCGCTCCGTTATTGCGACAGAGAAGCAATTTCAGTATAAATATAGACCTTCCCGCTCGCCAACGCAAGGGGTAATCGAAATAAAAACCCCCGCAGCGAAAATTCGATGCGGGGGCGGATGCAGAGCAATGACCGCGAACGTTAATTCTCCGTTCGAATCTCAATCTTGCGGGGCTGGGCCGGGGCGGCGCGGGGCAGTTCCAGGGTCAGCACGCCGTCTTTGAGGGCGGCGGTGATGCCCTGCTGGTCGATGTTTTCGGCCAGGCTGAACTGGCGGTAAAAGCCGCCTTCCTCATATTCGCGGATCAGCGATTTGCGGCCCTCCGGGGAGGGAGTAAGCCGACCGCTGACGGTGAGGGTGTTCTCGGACAAGTCCACGGACAAATCGCCGGGGGCCACGCCGGGCATATCGGCCACCAGCATCAGGCCCCGGTCGGTTTCCCAAATGTCCACCACCGGCACGAACAGGGGCCGGTCGCTGGTGTTTTCCGCCTGGCCCCGGGCCACTTCCTGTTTTTCGCGGACGTTCATATCCTGCAATTCTTCAGACATAACGGCCTCCTTACTCGGCTTTCACGGATACGCGGTGGGCCTTGGCCTCGGCGGATTTGGGCATGGTCACGGTGAGGACGCCGTTTTTGAAAACCGCGTCCACCCGGTCAGCCTCAACCTTGACCGGCAGGGTCAGGGTGCGGCGGAAGGCCCCGCTCTCCCGCTCCCGGCGGTGAAAATTCACCTCGGCTCCCGGCCCGTCCGAGCCCACCCGGCCGCGCAGGTTCAGGGTCTCGCCCTTGACCGAGACTTCCAGTTGCCCGGGGTCGGCGCCGGGCAGTTCGCAGGTCAGGTACAGCCGCTCATCGTCTTCACTGAGATTGATGAGGGGGAAAACCCCGAAATTTTTGCGAAGCTGCGAGGAGACGCTCCCGGCCAGGGTATTGTAGATGGTCTCCATATGGTCGCGCATCTTTTCCAGTTCCCAGAACGAGGGCAGGCCCCGTCCGCTCCTGGGCTGGAATCTGAATCTGGACATATTCAACCTCCTGTGATTAAATAGATACCAAGAGCACGTGATTCTGATGCAAAAATAACCACGTAGAGAAACTTGTCAACCCCCATAGGGGGGCTCGGCGCAGCGGCGCTGACAGGCGGACAATTCAGCCGGGACATATTTTGGTAGCAACCTATGGTAAAATACACCCTGAAACGTTTATTGATGATGATACCGGCCCTGTTGGGCATCACCGTGGTCAGCTTCGCGGTCATGCACCTGGCCCCGGGGCGGCCCACGGACATGATGACCGACCTCAACCCCCAGGTGACCCTGGAGGCCAAGCAGCGGCTCATTGAATTATATGGGCTTGACCGCCCCCTCCACGTGCAGTATTTCGACTGGCTCGGCCGCCTGGCCCGGCTGGACTTTGGCCGCTCCTTCGCCCCCGACCGCCGCCCGGTGCTGGACAAAATCAGCGAACGCCTGCCCGTGACCCTGGCCCTGAACGTGGCCTCCCTGGCCATCATCCTCTGCGTCTCGCTGCCGGTGGGGGTCATTGCCGCCGTGCGGGCCGGGGGCCTGTTTGACCGGGCCACGACCGTGCTTTTTTTCATCGGCTTTGCCGCGCCCTCCTTCTGGCTGGCCCTCCTGGGGATGCGCTATTTCGGGGTGGAACTGGGCTGGCTGCCCATTTCCGGCCTCACCTCCCTGGACTACGACCAGATGAGCGCCCCAGGAAAACTGGCCGACCTGGCCCGCCACCTGGTCATGCCCCTGATAATCTCCACCATCGGCGGCCTGGCCGGGCTGTCGCGCTACATGCGCTCCAACATGCTGGAAATCATCCGGCAGGACTACCTGACCACGGCCCGCGCCAAGGGCCTCCCGGAGCGGGTGGTCATCGCCAAGCACGCCCTGCGCAACGCCTTGCTGCCGGTCATCACCATCCTGGGCCTGTCGGTGCCGGGGCTCATCGGCGGCTCGGTCATCATCGAATCCATCTACGCCATCCCCGGCCTGGGGCAGCTCTTTTACGGCGCGGTCATGAGCCGGGACTACCCCCTGGTCATGGGCGGGCTGGTCATCGGCGCGGTCTTAACCCTGCTGGGCAACCTCTTGGCCGACCTGGGCTACGCCTGGGCCGACCCCCGCGTCCGCGACGCGGCCTTTAAATAGGAACGCTCCGATGAATAAAAATACCATCGCCAACGCGGACGCGAGTCCCCGAAAAAAATCCGCCCTGCGCACTCTGGGCCGCGCAGCATTGGGTTTCGTCGCCCTCATAGCTTTTGCGGCGCTTGCTCTTTCGGCCAAGCCGCTGTTTTCGGAATCACTGGATTTGAAAAAATATATCGTTGCCAAGGCCGACGCCTACCAGGCCCTGCCGGTCTCCGGGCCGAATTTCAAGGCCGCTTCGCGCTTTGCCCACGGCCTCGGGCGCTATTATCTGCGGGGCAGAACCGCCGCCGCCATCGTGGCCGCCTACGCGGAACTGGCCCGGACGCACCCAGATTACCACTATGTGTACGGCGAAATGGGCTGGAAGGGCGGCGGCCGTTTTCGCCCGCACCGCACCCACCGCCAGGGCCTGAGCGCCGACTTCATGACCCCGATGCTCAAAACAGGCCGCGACGGGAAAGCCGTTCCCGCACGCCCGTTCTATAACGCGCTGAACCTTTGGGGATACCGCATCCGCCTGGACGGCCAGGGCCGCTACAAAAACTATCAGCTTGACGCCAAAGCCATGATAGCCCACTTGGCGGCCCTGAAAAAAACCGCGCCCCGTTTCGGGCTGCGCGTGGAGCGGGTCATTTTTGATCCGCCGCTGTTGAAGCTCCTGCGGGCCGACCCGAGTTTCGCGCAGCTGCGCGGCCTGGCCTTCATGAAGAATCAGGCCTGGTTCCCCCATGACGGCCACTACCATGTGGATTTTGCGCGGTGATATGCAGTTCAATTTTCTCAAAACGTCAAGTGCGCAGGTAATGCCATGAACCTGAAAATTTTTCTGAAACGCTTTGCCCGCAACCGCCTGGCCCTGGCCGGGGCGGGCCTGGTGCTGCTGCTGTTCCTGGTTTCCGGCGCGGCCCCCTGGCTGGCCCCGCACGACCCGGACAGGGTGGACATCCGCAATCGCCTCAAGCCGCCCAGCGGCGAATACATCCTGGGGACGGATTCCCTGGGGCGCGACGTCCTCTCCCGCCTCGTCTGGGGGGCCCGCGTCAGCCTCAAGGTCGGGCTGGTGGCCGTGGGCCTGGCCACGGCCATCGGGCTCCTTTTGGGCGCGGCCGCCGGGTATTACGGCGGGCTGACGGACGGCCTGATTATGCGCTTCTGCGACCTGATGCTCTGCTTCCCCAGCATGTTCCTCATCCTCGCGGTCATCGCCATCCTGGAGCCCTCCATCTGGAACGTCATGATCGTCATAGGCCTGACCAGCTGGATGGGCGTGGCCCGGCTGGTGCGGGCCGAGTTCATCAGCTTGAAGAACCGCGATTTCACCCTGGCCGCCCGCGCCCTGGGGGCCTCCGACGGCCGCATCATCCTGCGCCACCTGCTGCCCAACGCCCTGGCCCCGGTGCTGGTGGCCGCCACCCTGGGGGTGGCCGGGGCCATCCTCACTGAAAGCGCCCTTTCCTTCCTGGGACTGGGCGTGCAGCCCCCCACCGCCACCTGGGGAGCCATGCTGGCCGACGGCAAAGACTACCTCAGCCGCGCCTGGTGGCTCAGCCTCTACCCCGGCCTGGCCATCCTCCTGACCGTCCTGAGCTATAACCTCATGGGCGAAGGCCTGCGCGACGCCCTCGACCCGAGGCAATAATGAAGGCTTGATTTTTATGGACAGCATCGGCTGTGCTGTGGTATAAATACAGTAAAGGGCAATGCCGCTCTTTATGGATACAGGAGGGAAGATATGGTCTATACTCCGTCCTTTAACAATGCTTCGGCCGTTTTCGGGGAAACCCGGCGGTGGAGACTTATCCATGAACACCAGCCGATTCCTCGGGCCCTGGATGGGGCGCTCTGGAGTCACGACTTTCGTGTTACGGCCCCGGAGGGCCACGCTTTGATGGTTCCCAGGTGGGCGGGTTGTTGAAGGCCCGGCCACCGTTACAATAAATATGATGTGGACGGACGGCTCCCGCCGCTCCGATTAGGTGTTGACAAACGGCGGCGTCCAGGGGGGACGCCGCTTTTTGATAGCCCTCAGGGCTGACGCTTGCTTCACGCGGAACGAGGAGGTCTTTATGGTGCATCCACTCGCGGGCCGGAAAGCCCCGGCTGAACAGCTCGTCAATCTGCCCCGGCTTCTGGCCGACTATTACACCGCCGAGGTCAAGGCCCCGGTGGCTTTCGGCACTTCCGGGCATCGCGGCTCGTCGTTCAGCGGCTCTTTCAACGAGGCCCACGCGGCGGCCATCGCCCAGGCGGTGGTGGAATACCGCCGCGGGCAGGGCCACGGCGGCCCCCTGTTCCTGGGCTACGATACCCACGGCCTGAGCGAGGCCGCGTTCCGCACCATCGTGGAAGTCCTGGCCGCCTTTGAGGTGGAAACCGTCATCCACGACCGGGGGGAATTCACCCCCACCCCGGTGATCTCCTTCCTCATCATTGAGCACAACCGCCGCCACCCCCAGGCTTTGGCCGACGGCCTGATTATCACCCCCAGCCACAACCCGCCCGTGGACGGCGGCATCAAGTACAACCCGCCCCACGGCGGCCCGGCTGATGTGGACGTCACCGGCTGGATTGAAAAACGGGCTGGGGAACTGATGGCCGACGCGGCCTCCATCAAGCGGCTGCCCTGGTTCAAGGCCAAAGGGGCCGGGACGGTCAAGGCCATGGATTTCATCACCCCCTTCGCCGAGGCCCTGGGGGAAGTGGTGGACATGCCCGCCATCAAGGCCGCCGGGCTGCGGCTGGCCGCCGACCCCCTGGGGGGCTCCGGGGTGCATTTCTGGGAACCCATCGCCGAGCGCTGGGGCCTGAACCTCACCGTGGTCAACAAGGCCGTGGACGCCTCCTTCTCCTTCATGACCTTAGACAGCGATGGCGTTATCCGTATGGACTGCTCCTCGCCCTATGCCATGGCCGGGCTCATTGAAATGGGCGGCCGCTTCGATTTGGCCTTCGGCAACGACCCCGACTTCGACCGCCACGGCATCGTCTCCGGCGGGGAACTGATGAACCCCAACCACTACCAGGCGGCGGCCATCGACTACCTGCTCAAGAACCGGCCCCAATGGCCGGGCAGCGCGGCGGTGGGCAAAACCCTGGTCTCCTCGTCCATCATCGACCGGGTGGTGGAGGCCGGGGGCCGCACGCTCTACGAAACGCCGGTGGGCTTCAAATGGTTTGTTGATGGGCTGTCCTCAGGCAAGCTCGTCTTCGCCGGGGAAGAGAGCGCCGGGGCCACTTTTCTGAAAATGGACGGCTCCGCCTGGACTACCGACAAAGACGGCTTCTGCCTGACCCTTCTGGGGGCCGAGATGATGGCCCGCACCGGCCGCTCCCCTTACGAACTGTATCAGTCGCTTACTGAGCGCTTTGGCCGCAGCGAGTATGGCCGCCTGGACACCGGCATAACCGACCGCGAAAAAGCCGTTCTGAAAGCCGCCGACCCGGCCAAATTTATCGGCGCCCGCTGCGGCGGGCACAAAATCGCCGCT
>JAITVE010000052.1 GCA_031285975.1 Candidatus Adiutrix sp.
CCCGCTCGATAATCAGGGAACAGGCCTGGCTGGGGGCCGTCACGCCCCGGCTTTTGAATTCGTCGGATAGCCATTTCACCAGGGCCGCGCCTTTGGGGGGACGGCAATCGACTTCCATATCCGCGCTTTTTATTTTTTTGAAAAATTTGAGGCGGGCGTCGATTTTTTCCAGCACAATGATAATGGCGGCGTCCGGGTTGGGGTCGTCGAGATAGGCGGCCAGGGCGTTCCAGTCGTCGCCGCCGAAGGCCGGGTTTTTGGCCAGCACCACCCGCGGTGGGACGAAAAAGGGCATGGTTCCGGCCTCGCCGATCAAGCGCCCGGCCTGACCGGAGTCCAGGTCGAGGCTCTGGTGGTTGAAGTCGCGGAAATCGGGGCTCACCGCCGCCTCGGCCGCCGCCAGGCAGCGGCGCAGGGCCGAGGGCTCGCCGCCGCTGAGGACGTAGAGGGGCTTGCGGTCTTTCCCGGAAATTTCTTTGACAAAGGCGGCGGGGGTCACCGGGCGCTCTCTTCTTTGGGGTTGATGCTGAATTTTTTCAGCTTGTACTGCATCAGGTTTTTCTTGATGCCCAACAGGTCGGCGGCCTGGCTCTGCACGCCGCCAGTGCGCTCCAGGGCTTCCCTGAGCAAGGCTTCCTCCAGCGCGTCCTTGGCTTCGTTCAAGCCCAGGCCGGGCGGGGTTTCGCCTTCCAGGGTCAGGGAGAGGGGCGAGGGCTCGCGGCCCGCGTAGTTGTCCCATTTATATTTGAAGGTGTTTTTCGGCACCCCCAAGTCCTGGGCCGCGTGGCTCTGCACCCCGCCCCGCGTTTTCATGGCGGCGCGGATGAGGCATTCTTCCAGGGCTGAGAGCATGTCGTCCAGGCTGGCTTCCTCGGGCCGGTCGGCCAGAATTTGGGCCACCCAGGATTGGCCGGCTGCCGTTGCCGGAGAAGGCATTTCAACCGTTGCCGCAGTTGCCGGGGCCGCTGGCGGAGCTGGTTGCGCGGGCGGTTCAACGGAGGGCTGCCGCAGATCGTCAGGCAGGTCATCGGGAAAAATTTCCGGGCCGGATGAGAGCACCACCCCGCGCTCGACAATGTTGCCCAACTCGCGGATGTTGCCCGGCCAGCCGTAGGCGTACATCAGCCGCAGGGCTTCCGTGCTCATGGTTTTCGGGGGCTGGCCGCTGTCCTCGCCGTACATTTTGAGGAAATGCCTCACCAAAAGCGGCAGGTCGTCCAGCCGTTCGCGGAGGGGCGGCAGGTGCAGGTGCACCACGTTCAAGCGGTAAAAAAGGTCTTCGCGGAAACGCCCGGCGGCCACTTCTTTTTTCAGGTCGCGGTTGGTGGCGGCCATGAGGCGCACGTCCATGGCTAGGCTTTGGCTGCCGCCGACCCGCTCGAAGCGGCGCTCCTGAATGACCCGCAAAAGCTTGACCTGAAGGCCGGGATCCATTTCCCCGATTTCGTCCAGGAACAGGGAACCGCCCCCGGCCAGTTCAAAGCGTCCGGCGCGGCTTTGTCGGGCGTCGGTGAAGGCGCCTTTTTCGTGGCCGAAAAGTTCGCTTTCCAGAAGGGTAGGGGAGAGGGCCGAGCAGTTGACGGCCACAAAGGGCCCGTCCTTCCGGGGGCTGTTATAGTGAAGGGCCTGGGCCACCAATTCTTTGCCCGTGCCGCTTTCGCCGGTGATGAGCACATTGGCCTTGGTGGGGGAGACTTTTTCCAGCAGTTGAAAAAGCTCCTGCATGGGCTTGGATTTACCGACGAGTTTGTCGAAATTATACTTGGTGGTCAGGGCCGAGCGCAGTTCCTTATTCTCGCGGCCCAGGCGGCTTTTTTCCAGGGCGTTGGCCACTTTGACCAAAAGCTCGTCGTTGTTGAAGGGCTTGGTGAGGTAGTCGGAGGCCCCCCGCTTCATGGCTTCCACGGCCGTGTCCACCGCGCCGAGGGCGGTGAGCATGAGCACCGGAATTTCCGTATGCTCTTTGATGTGGCTCAATAGCTCCAGGCCGTCGCCGTCGGGCATGGTCATGTCGCTCAGCACCAGGTCAACGTCCCGTTCCTGGACAATGGCCCAGGCCTCGTTGCCGCTGTAGGCGCTGATGGTTTCATAGCCCTCGTGCCGGAAGAGGCTGGTGAGGGGCAGATGATAATTGCGTTCGTCATCGACGATTAAGATGGTTTCCATTGTATCCTAGCCCCAGAGGGGCCTTACGCCGTTGTGACGGCGGTGAATGCCGAACGGTTCAGCCGGGGCCGAATCCCGTTCCGGGTTATGCGGTTTCTATCGGGCCGTCCATCCGCAAGCGGATGGTGACGGTGAGGCCGCTGTCGCCCTCCCTGGGGGAGGCGGAGCGGTTGGTCATTTCAATGCGGCCGCCGTGGCCTTCCACGATGTTGCGCACAATGACCAGGCCCAGGCCGGTGCCTTTGGCCTTGGTGGTGTAAAAGGGCGAAAAGAGTTTGTTCTCGTCCTCGGCCAGGCCCGGCCCGGTGTCGGAGACGGAGACGGCCAGCCAGTCGCGGCCGCCCGAGCTTTCCAGCCGGGTGGAAAGGGCGATGAGCCCGCCCTCGTCCATGGCCTGAACGGCGTTCATGATGATGTTCAAAAAGGCCCGGTGGAGCATGGGGCCGTCGCCGGGAATGGGCGTTTCCATCTCCCTGAAATCGCAGCGCACTTCAACTCCATTTTTAGCTAACGTTATTTCCAAGAAAGCTAGAATTTCCTCCAGAATTTCCTCAACCACTATGGGGGTGGGGCGGGGCTGGGGGGGCCGGGCGAAATCCAAAAACTCGGTGACCACGGTGGAGAGGCGGTCGGCTTCCTCAACAATGGCGCGGGCCAGGCGGGCCTGGTCGGGGTCGCGGGCCAGGTAGCGGTCGAGCACGTCGGCGGTGGAGTGGATGATGCCCAACGGGTTGCGGATTTCGTGGGCCACGGTGGCCACCATGCTGCCCAGGCCCGCCAGCCGCTCGGCCTGGTCGAGCCGCTCGCGGAGGGTTTGCCGCTCCAGGTTGCGCTTGTTGATGACGGCCTCGCCCCGGCTCACCACCCAGCGCAGGGCGATGGTCAGCACCAGGGACAGGAAGACGGCCACGCCCAGGGCAAAGTATTGCAGGAGCGCGATTTGCTTGTATTCCGGGGTCAGGTCGCGGTTGACTTCCAGGATGCCGGACAGGCCCGAGCCCTCCCCGGCCCCGTAGCTCTCCATAACTTTGTAGGCCCGCAGCACGAACTCGCCGCGCGGCAGGAAATTGAACAGCAAATAGCCCCCCCCCTCCCGCCGGAAAACGGTTTGGGAACGCTGGTATTTCATGTATTCCTCGTCGCCCAGCCGCACGGTGCGGGCCCGGGCCGGGGAATTTTCGTCGGGCGGCCGCCTGGCCGGGGCCAGGGAGGGCAGGGGAGCGCCCTCGGCGGCCTGGGGAGCAGCCGTTTCAGCGGCCTCGGGGGCCAGGTCGTCGCGGGCAATGAAAATCTCGGCCCCTTCCTGGGGCGCGGGTTCGGCCGGAATCGCCGTTTCCCCGGCCTTAGCCGCCCTGCCGTAGGGGTTGAGCCGGAAAAGGGGGTAGGGGTTCAGCGGCTGGTATTCGGGGCGGCCCGCCCCGGCCTCGTCCGCCCGGCGGCCGAAAAGCTCCCGGTTCAGGGGGCGGGGGGTCATATCGGGATAATACAGGGCGGTGGGGATGGGGTAAAACTCCAGCCCGTCTTCAGGCAGGTACAAAACTTCCCGGGGGAGGTTGTCGTCGGACATGTCGAAACGCAGGCGGGGCGCGGCCTTGTAGCGGTCTACCGCCTCGGTGACGGCGGCCCGGTCATCAGCCGGGGCGGGCACGGGGCTGTCGTCGGTGGCGAAAACGGCCTGGGCGTTTTCGTCATAAATGAGCACGCGCTTGAGGTCAAAGCCGAAGGTGGTGACTTTGATGACCCCGCTCAACTGCTCCCGCTGGTCGGGGTTGCCCAGGCTCACTTTGCCGTAGCGCTGGATGACCGGCCCCAGGAAGTTGACGTACATCTGGAGGTTGAGGTTGGTCATCAGCTTGATGGTGTCGTCTTCCACCCGCTTGGTGATGATGTCCTCCGCCTGGCGCGAGACCACGGCGGCCAGAATCAGCACCGAGGCGAAAATCAGCACAATGGCCACCAGGGAGAAGGACTTGGCCAGCCGGAAAGGTTTTTCGTCAAAGGCGGAGTCTGGCGGGGCGGGGGGCTGCTCGCGCTCGGGCAGCCGCCCCGGCCGTTTATTTTCCGAAAACTGGCTCACGGCAGGATATATTTGGAGTCGCTGCGCAGAGACTTGGTGTACGCGGTTTTGAAGTTCTGAAAGCCCTGTCGGCCCATGAGGCCATAGGTGTATTTCTTGCCCTGTTCCACGCCGGGCTGATCCAGCGGGTCGATTTTGTACAGCGCCCCGGAGATGACCGTGGCCACTTCCAGCATGTGCATCAAATAGCCCAGGGAGGTCGGGGTGACCTGGGGCAGGGTGATGGTCATGTTCGGGCGGCCGCTTTCAGCCAGGGCCTGGGCCGTGCCGCGCTGCTCGAAGTTCAGCAGTTCCCCCAGGGAATGCCCGCCCAGGTAGGCCAGTTCCGGGTAATCCTCAAAAATCTTCGGGATGGTGAGATTCTGCCGGAAACTTTCGGTGCGGATGAAGCAGATGGTTTTGTCCTTCGGGCCTTCCATGTAGAGCTGAAGCTGGCTGTGCTGGTCGGTGGCCCCCAGGGCCTTGATGGAGGTCTGCCCGGCGGCGGTGGCTTTGCCGGT
>JAITVE010000076.1 GCA_031285975.1 Candidatus Adiutrix sp.
CCTTTCGCGCGAAAAGTCAAAGTCCATCCACACCATTGCCGTGGTGCGCGATTTGATTCCCATCCACAGCGTCCGCTCGGAAGTGCTGGAGCCCGGCTACGGCTACCTGCGCATCGTCAGCTTCCAGGGCGACACCTTCAAGGATTCTTTGGCCGCCATCAAAGAGTTCAAAGATTTGAAGGGCCTGATCCTCGACCTCCGTAACGACCCGGGCGGGCTCTTGGATCAGTCCGTCAAAGTCAGCGGCCTCTTCTTGTGGGAAGAGCTGGTGGTGGAAACCAAGGGCCGCATCCCCGACCAGAACGCCTCCTACCGTGCGGACGCGCCCATGGCCCTGCCCATGAGCTGCCCCGTGGTGGTGCTGGTCAATGAAGGCTCGGCCAGCGCCAGCGAAATCGTGGCCGGGGCGTTGCAAGACCACAAACGGGCCCTGGTGGTGGGGGCCAAAAGCTTCGGCAAGGGCTCGGTGCAGACCATTTTGCCCATGCCCGACGGCTCGGGCCTGCGCCTGACCACGGCCCGCTTCTACACCCCTTCCGGCAAATCCATCCAGGCCGACGGCATCACCCCGGACATTTTGGTGCCCAGCCGCCTGCCCCCGGATGTGGAAATTTTGCGGGAAAAAGATTTAGACCGTCACCTCACCGGCGCCAACGAGGCCCCCAAGGAGAGTGCACCCAAAAAGGCCGCCGAGAACAAAGACGGCGCGGCTGAAGAAGAGTTCAAAATGCCCGACCGCCCGCTCTCCGAAATGCCTTTGGAAGAACGGCTGAAATTCGACCCCCAGTTGGAAAAGGCCCTGACGCTCTTAAAAACCAACCAGGTGCCCAACAAGTTCACCCAGAGCGCCAAGAAATAGCCCCCGGAGGGGCTTTGCGCCGGTATGCCGGGCGGCCGTTCAGCGGGCTCGGCTGAAAAAATGAAATCACACGTTCACTTTATTGTATAAATGTTTTAGGAGAATACATGTCTTCAACCCACGACGACGGCTTCCAGGAAATTGTGTCCACCGAAGAAAACGGCCAAGCGGAACTGGAAGCGGGCCCCCGGGCGGAGCGCCCCAATTTTTTAACCGCCACCCGGTTCGTCGATTTTGATTTGCCGCCGGAAATCCTGGAAGGGCTGGACAAGGCCGGCTTCGAATACTGCACCCCCATTCAGGCCCAGGCCATCCCCGTGGCCATGGGCGGGCGGGACATCGCGGGCCAGGCCCAGACCGGCACGGGAAAAACCACGGCCTTCCTGGTGCCCATGCTCACCCGTCTTCTGGCCAACAAGCCCATGGAGCCGGGCGTGCCCCGCGCCCTCATCGTCACCCCCACCCGCGAGCTGGCCCTGCAAATTTATGAGGACGCGCAGGTGCTGGCCGAGGCCACGGGCCTCAGGCTGGCCCTGGTCATCGGCGGCATTGAATATAAAGAGCAGGCCGAGCTTTTGGCCTCCGGGCCGGAAATCGTCATCTGCACGCCGGGCCGCATTATCGACTACCTCCAGCAGGGCATTTTCAAAACTAAAGGCGTGGAAGTGGCCGTGGTGGACGAGGCCGACCGCCTGCTGGACATGGGTTTCATCAAAGACCTGAAACTTTTGCTCGGGAAACTCCCCAGCTTTGACCGCCGCCAGACTATGCTCTTTTCCGCCACCCTGGACGACCGGGTGATGGAACTGACCTACCAGTACATGAACCCGCCGCAATACATCACCGCCGAGCCGGACAAAGCCACCAAAATCAACATTGAGCAGGAATTGTACCACGTGGGCCGCGATGAAAAGTTGTCACTGTTGATGGGCCTCATCCGGCGCGAGGAGCACCGGCGGGTCATCATTTTCAGCAATACCAAAAGCGGCGTGGAGTGGCTGTCCAAAAAGCTGACCTTAAACGGCTTCCAGGCCGAGGGCATCACCGGCGACCTTCCCCAGCCCAAGCGGCTGAAGCTCATGGAAGCCTTTAAGGAGAACCGCCTCCAGATTCTGGTGGCCACCGATGTGGCCAGCCGGGGCATCCACGTGGACGACGTGAGCCACGTCTATAACTACGACCTGCCGCAGGACGCGGAAAATTACGTGCACCGCATTGGCCGCACCGCCCGGGCCGGGCATACCGGCAAGGCCGTGTCCTTCGGCTGCGAAGATTACGTCTTCCACCTGGAAGCCATTGAGAACCTGTTGGGCTATAAAATCCCCGTTTTCTGGGCCGACCAGGAATGGTTCCAGAACGACGAGGGCGGCGAAGTGCGCGTGGAACGGCGCGGCAGCGACCGCCGCAAACCTTCCGGCGGCGGGCGCGGACGCGACTCCGGCGGGCGCGACTCGGGCCGCTCCTCGGGCGGCGGCGGGCGCATGTCGCGCGGCCCGGCCAAAAGCGGCCGTCTGGGCGGCATCTTTGGCCTCTCCCCCCGCTCCACTGGCGACGGCCCCGATGAACGCCAGAAATTGACCTGGACGGTGGCCGGCTTGGCCAATCCCCCGGTTGAAGAGGACGTGATCGTCGAAGCTGAAATCGTGGAAATCCCGGAAGGCGCGATCGCCATCGCCGCTGACAATGAAACCGGAACCCCCACCGCCGAGCGCGAAGGCAAGTCCGACCGCGACCGCCGCCGCAAACGCCGCCGCGGCCGCCGGGGCGGTTCGCAGCAGTCGGAAGGGCAGGGTGCGGCCACAGGGGCCAGCGCCAGCGAAGCCCCGGCCCCGGAAGTTGCCAAAACCGCCGAGCCCAGCCGCCCGGCGGAACCCAGCCGCTACCCCACCGCCCGCGTCTCCCAGACCCCGGCGGTCGCGGAAGCCTCGGCCCCGGCTGGCGAAGCGTCAGAAACTGAGAAAAAATCCGCCAGAAAACCGCGCCGTTCCTCTGCCAAAAAGGCGGCTCAGGACGCGCCGGAAGCGGCTGTGACCGAAGTGGCGGCTGTGGAAAAAGCCGCCGCGCCGAAAGCCAAAGCGGCCCCCAAAACCACCCGTGGTGCGAAGAAAGCCGCCCCTGCCGACCAGGCCCCGGCGGCCGCGGCCAAAGCCTCCGCTGAAACGCCCAAAGCGGCGCAAAAGCCCGCCCGCACCGCCAAAAAAGCGGAAGAGGGCGCCGCCGCTAAAAAGGCCGCGCCCAAACCGGCGGCGAAGGCAACGGCCAAACCCGCCGCAAAACCCGAGGCCAAAGCGGCCCCCGCCGCCAAAGCCCCGGCGGAGCCGAAAGCCCCCCGCGCTAAAAAGGCCGCCGACGAAGCGGCCCCGGAAAAAGCGGCCAAAAAGCCCGCAGCCAAAGCGGCTTCCAAAGCCGCTCCCGCCGCGAAGAAGAAAGAAGCCGACCCGGCCCCCAAAGTCGAGCCCGCCAAAAAAGCCGCTGCCCCTAAAACGCCCCGCGCCGCCGCGAAAAAAGCGGCAGTCGAGGCCGAGGTGAAGGCTCCGAAAGCGGCGGCGGCCAAGGCCCCGGCTAAAAAAGCTCCGGCTAAATCAGCCGAGCCCAAAAAGAAAGCCCCCAAAAAGGCCGAAACGGAGTAAAAATCCGCAATACCAAGTTGCATTCATCTCTGAATGGGTGTAACTTGGTGTTGAGCTTGATGCCGGTGGTGAAGCCAGCCGAAAAGTAAGGTGGTGGGACTGAGCGAACCAGGCCCGGTTGACGGGGTCAAAAAACGCCTTATTATATATGCGTCATATATTTTGAGGAGTGAGAAGCTACATGAGTCAGGATCCTTACAAAACCTTGGGGGTGGAAAAAAACGCCGACGCGGCCGCCATCAAATCCGCCTACCGCAAACTGGCCCGGAAATACCACCCGGACGTCAACCCCGACAATAAGGCGGCGGAGGACAAGTTCAAGGAAGTCTCGGAAGCCTACGATATCCTTTCCGACCCGGCCAAGAAAGCGGAATACGACAATCTGGGCCGCGAGGCCTTTTACGAGCGCGGCTTCGGCGGCGCGGGCTACCAGCGGCCCGATTTCAGCCAGGGCGGCTTTTCCTTTGAAGACATTTTCGGCGACCTCTTCGGCGGCGGCTCCCGCCGCTCCGCCGGACGGGGCGGGGCGGGCGGCTTCCAGTTTGACCGCCGTTTCGGCGGCCAGGCCGCGCCCAAACGCGGGGACGACGCCCACCTGAACCTCTCCATCAGCCTGCGGGAAGCCGTGGGCGGCACTGAGGCGGCCCTGGAAGTGGGTTTGCCGAAAACCTGCCCCCAATGCCAGGGCCAGGGCATCGTGGCCTCCGGCGGCGGGGTGCGCAGCTGCCCCACCTGCGGCGGGCGCGGCCAGGTCAGCCAGGTGGAGAATTTGAAGGCCAAGATCCCGGCGGGCATCAAAAGCGGCCAGAAAGTGCGGCTCAAAGGCAAGGGTTCGCCGGGCGAAAACGGCGGCCCCTCGGGCGACCTTTTGGTGGAAGTCACCGTTCTGCCCGACCCGGTTTTTACCCGCAACGGGCAAAACCTGTCTGCCGACCTCACCGTGGGCCTTTACGACCTCCTCCTGGGCGGCACGGTGGCGGCTCCCACCCTTGGCGGTCGGGCCCAGTTGAAAATCCCCTCCGGCACCCAAAACGGCACCAAGATGCGCCTTAAGGGCCAGGGGCTCCCGGCCACGAAAAAAGAGGCGGCGGGCGATCTCTACGTCACCCTGAAAGCCGCCCTGCCCACCAAACTGAGCGCGGAAGCCAAAGCCCTGGCCGAGCAACTGGCCGAAGCCGCGCCTCTGGAGGCGTAAATGACCCAGGCCCGCCCGGCCTTACGGGAGCCCGTCCAGCCCGGCGTTCCCGCTAAAACCCTTGACCCGGGACCGGCGGGTACGCCCCCGCGCCCTGAGCGGCTCCTGGCCCCCACCCTGCCGCCGGGCGTGTCCGGCAAGGCCCGCCTGAAAGCTTTTATGGCCCGGTTCCAAAGCGACGACCGGGTGCTGATTGTCATTTCCGCCGACCCGGACGCCATTGCCGCGGCGGTGGCCGTCAAACGGCTTCTGTGGCGGCGGGTTGGGCAGATTGTGGTGGCCTCCACCAACAGCGTCAAGCGGCCGGACAACCTTCAGCTTCTCGCCGCTCTGGGCCTGAAGCTGGAAAACCTGGAGGGCCTGGACACCACGCTCTTCACCCGGCTGGTCATGGTGGATTCCCAGCCCGGCCATTCGCCCCTGACCGAACGCCTGCATTTTGACGTGGTCATCGACCACCACCCCCTGTCCGCCCTGGCGGACGGCGCCGCGCCCCCGGCCTACGTCGATATCCGGCCCGAAATCGGGGCCACGGCCACCATCATGGCGGGCTACCTGCAAGCCGCCAAAATAAAACCCGGCCAAAAATTGGCCACGGCGCTCTTCTACGCCGTTAAAACCGACACCCAGAATTTCGTCCGCCAGGGCCGCTTGGAAGATATGGAAGCCTTCCGCTGGGCCTACCCCCACATCAGCCACCAGACGCTCTCGGAAATCGAAATGGCCCCCATCGCCCGCTCCTCCTTCAAAACCGTGGTGGCGGGGCTGGACTGCGCGGTGTTCCACCGGGGCCTGGCCTTCGCCTTTCTGGAGCGGGCCGACCACGCCGACACCCTGGTCATTGTGGCCGACCTCTTGATGAAAATTAAGGGCGTGAGCCGCAGCGTGGCCGCCGCCCGCTGCGAGCCCGGCAAGCTGGTGGTCATTTTCCGCGCCGGGGGCCGCCGCCAGGACGTGGGCGCGCTGGCCGCCCGCGCCTTCGGCGAATACGGCTCCGCCGGGGGCCACAAAAACATGGCCCGCGCCGAAGTGCCCATGGAAAACCTGGACGCGAAGCTCAGGAACAACCCCCTGGCCCTGCAGCGCTTCATCCGCCAGCGGTTGAGCGGCACCGGCGAACCGAACTGATTCAATGCGATCCCCCAGGCCTCCCTGGCTTGGTTACATTCCCTCACCATCATCCCACCTAATTTGTCACAGTCGGAGGACGTTCATGAGAAAAAATTCCGTTATCTTCGCCTTGATCCTGCTTTTCAGCGCGGCTGCTCAGGCTTCCGCCTCCCCGGCCATCGCCTCCATCGGGCAGGGCTCATTCACCGGGGGGCTTTTGACCCCGCCGGAACTCGGGAGCCAAACGGCCATGACCCAAGCGGCGATTCCGGCGGCCAAACCCGCCGCCAGCCCGGTGAGCCTCACGCCCCAGCAAGCCGTGGAGTATTTCACCAAGCAGGCGGAAGCGGGCCAGGCTCCGGCCATGTACAATTTAGGGACATTTTATGAAAACGGCCTCGGCACGCCCCGGAATTTTTCACGGGCCGTGGAATGGTATCTCAAGGCCGGCGAGGCCGGGCAGGCCGAGGGCTATCACCAGGCCGGCATTGCCTACGCCCTGGGGCGCGGGGTGGAGGCCGACCGCGACACGGCCATGAAATACCTGGAACTGGCCGCCGCCAAGAAAGTGCCCACGGCAGCCTATCAACTGGCCGCCCTGGCCCTGGCCGGGCCGCAGAAGGAAGTTGATTCAAGCAAGGCTCTGAAATATTTGAAGAATCTCGGGCTCCCCGATGCCCGGGCCATGGAGGTTC
>JAITVE010000096.1 GCA_031285975.1 Candidatus Adiutrix sp.
CAAGCACGTGATGGTGGAAAAGCCCCTGGCCCTGAGCCGCGACGAGGGCCGCGAACTGGTGCGCCTGGCCGCTGACAAGGGCCTGACGCTGATGGTGGATCACATCCTCCAGAACCATCCGGCCTACATAAAACTGAAAGAACTGGCCGACAAGGGCGCGCTGGGCCGCATCCGCCACATCCACTCCCGCCGCCGCAGTTTCGGGAAAATCCGCACCGAGGAAGACGTGCTGTGGTCTTTCGCCCCGCACGACCTCTCCATGATTCTGGGCCTCATGGGCCGCGAGCCGGAGAGCGTCGCCGCCAGCGGCGGGGCCTGGCTCACCCCCGGCTTGGCCGACGCGGTGGAGGGTTCGCTGCAATTCAGCGGCGGGGCCACGGCCCAGGTTTCCGTCACCTGGCTCAACCCGGTGAAGGAGCAGCGGCTCATAGTGGTGGGCGAGGAAAAAATGGCCGTGTTTGACGACACCCTGCCCTGGCCCGAAAAGCTGAAACTCTATGCCCACCGCGTGGCCTGGCCCAGCCAGCGGCCGGAAGCCAAAGCGGCTGAGGCGGAAGCCGTGGCCCTGGAAGAGCAATCGCCCCTCACCGCCCAGTGCCGCGACTTTCTGGCGGCCATGGCCGGGGAAAAGCGCGTGGTTTCCGACGGCGCGGAAGGTTTGCGGGTTTTGAGCATTTTGGAGGCCCTGTCGGCCTCCCTCAAAAATAACGGCCAGCGGGTGGCTCTCGGCGGCTGTGAGGCCGCGCCGCCCGCCTATTTCGCGCACCCCACGGCCATTGTGGACGAAGGGGTAACCATTGGCGCGGGCTCCAAAATCTGGCACTTTTCCCACATCCTGAGCGGCTCAACCCTGGGGGAAAAGTGCAATTTGGGGCAGAATGTGGTGGTCGGCCCCAAGGTCACCGTCGGGCGGAGCGTGAAAATTCAGAACAACGTCTCGGTCTACGAGGGGGTGACCCTGGAAGACGATGTTTTCTGCGGCCCCAGCATGGTGTTCACCAATGTCTACAACCCCAGGGCCAACATTGTGCGCAAAGATGAATACCGCCAAACCCTTATCCGGCAAGGGGCCAGCATCGGGGCCAACGCCACGGTAGTCTGCGGGCACACCCTGGGGGCCTGGTGCTTCATCGGGGCCGGGGCCGTGGTCACCCGCGACGTGCCGGATTACGCCCTCATGGTGGGCTCCCCGGCCCGCCGCACGGGCTGGGTCTGCCGTTGCGGAACCAAGCTGCCGGAAAGCCTCACGTGCCCGGCCTGCGGCAAAAGCTATGAACAACACGGCGAAACACTTCAATTCAGGGGAGAAAAATGACTTTCGCGTTCATCGACCTTAAAAAACAGTTTTCCACTATGTCGGCTGAAATTCAAGCCGGTATAAACGCCGTGCTGGAAAGCGGGCAATTCATCGGCGGCCCCCAGGTGGGCGAGTTTGAAAAAGCCCTGGCCGCCTATTGCGGCGTGGCCGAAGCCGTGGCCTGTTCCGACGGCACCTCGGCCCTGGAAATGCCCCTGATGGCCCTGAACATCGGGCCCGGCGACGCGGTGTTCTGCCCGGCTTTCACCTTCATCGCCACCGCCGAAGTTGTGGCCCTGCGCGGGGCCAGGCCGATTTTCGTGGACATCGACCCCCGCACGTATAATATCGACCCGGCGGATTTGGAAGCCAAAATCGAGGCCGTGCGGCAAGAGGGCCGCTACCGGCCCAAAGCCATAATCCCCGTTGACCTCTTCGGGCTTCCGGCTGATTACGACCGCCTGGAAGCCTTGGCCGACAAGCACAATTTGGCCATCATTGAGGACGCGGCCCAGGGCTTCGGCGGGGCCATAGGAAACCGCC
The DNA here is from genome assembly GCA_031285975.1 of Candidatus Adiutrix sp. Taxonomy (GTDB): domain Bacteria; phylum Desulfobacterota; class Desulfarculia; order Adiutricales; family Adiutricaceae; genus Adiutrix. The sequence continues at coordinate 1,841 of JAITVE010000096.1, forward strand.
GGGCTGGGAGCTTTGGCCGCGTGGCGGGCACCAGCTTTTTTCCGGCCAAGCCCCTGGGCTGCTACGGCGACGGCGGGGCCGTGCTGACCAACGACGCCGAACTGGCAGCCGCCCTGCGGAGCCTCCGGGCCCACGGCGCGGGCGGGCATAAATATGAGCACGTGCGCCTGGGCAATAACTCAAGGCTGGATACCCTCCAGGCCGCCGTGCTGCTGGTCAAGCTCCGCGCCTTCCCCCGGGAGATGGAGGAACGCCAGCGGGTCTCGGCCCGCTATACCTCGCGCCTCAAGGATTTCATGGAAACGCCCTTCATCCCCGAGGGCTTCCTCAGCTCCTACGCCCAATACACGGTGCGCGTCCCCGCAACGCGGCGGGAGGCCATCATGGCCGCCCTGAAAGCGCAGGGCGTGCCCACCATGATTTACTACCCCAAACCGCTGCACCTGCAACCGGCCTTCGCCGGGCTCGGGGGCCAAGCGGGCGATTTCCCGGCTTCCGAACAAGCTTCCGCCGAGGTGATGAGCCTCCCCATGCACCCCTACCTGGCGGACGCGGACGTGGACGCCATCGCCGGTCATCTTCTCAACGCATTGAAATAAAAGGATTCACCCATGAAAATCTCTCCGGCGGAAAAAACGTTCCTGGCTAAAATTGCGGATAAAAGCGCGGTGATCGGCGTGGTGGGCCTGGGCTACGTGGGCCTGCCGCTCATCCTCTCCTTTGCCGAGGCCGGGTTCCGGGTGCTGGGCCTGGACGTGGATCAGAACAAAGTGGACAAGCTCAAGGCCGGGGAATCCTACATCGCCCACTTCAAGAGCGCGCGCATCAAAGCCGTGGTGGACAAGGGCCTGATGGACGCGACCACCGATTTTTCCCGCGCCGCCGAGCCCGAGGCCCTCATTATCTGCGTGCCCACGCCGCTCACCACCTACCGCGAGCCCGACCTCTCCTTTGTCACCGGCACCCTGGATAATCTGCTGCCCCACCTGCGCCCCGGCCAGCTTTTGTCGCTGGAGAGCACCACCTACCCCGGCACCACCGACGAAGTGTTGCGCCCCCCCATTGAAAACAAAGGCCTCACTCTTGGCCGCGACTTTTTTCTGGTCTATTCGCCTGAGCGGGAAGACCCGGCCAACCCCAGCTTCGGCACCCGCAACATTCCCAAGGTGCTGGGCGGCTCCACCCCGGCCTGCGGCCGCGCTGGCCAGGCACTCTACCAAACCATCATCGACCGGGTGGTGCCGGTGAGTTCCACCCGCGCCGCCGAACTGACCAAGCTGCTGGAAAACATTTACCGGGCCGTGAACATCGGCCTGGTCAACGAGCTGAAAATGGTGGCCGACAGCATGGATTTGGACATCTTTGAAGTCATCCGGGCGGCGGCCACCAAACCCTTCGGCTTCACGCCTTTTTACCCCGGCCCGGGCATCGGCGGGCACTGCATCCCCATCGACCCCTTTTACCTGACCTGGAAAGCGCGGGCTTACGGCCTCCACACCCGCTTCATCGAACTGGCGGGCGAAATTAACCAGTCCATGCCCCAGTGGGTGGTGGACAAGCTCAGCCGGGCCTTAAACGAAGAGGGGCGGCCCATCAAAGGGGCCAAGGTGCTCATCCTGGGCCTGGCCTATAAAAAGAACGTGGACGACGTGCGCGAGTCGCCGTCAGTGGAGGTCATGGAGCTTCTGAGCCGCCAGGGCGCGGTCATCAGCTACCACGATCCCCACGTCCCGGCCTTCCCGCACATGCGCCGGGTGCAATTTAACCTCAAAAGCGTCAAGCTGACGGAAAAAACCCTGGCCGAGGCCGACGCCGTGGTGCTCCTCACCGACCACGCCGCCTTCGACCACGCTTTCATCGCCCGCCACGCCCGCCTGATAATCGACACCCGCGGCGCCTTTGCCCAGGCCGCCAACGTGGTCAAAGCGTAAGGAGCAAAGAAGAGCCATGACTGAAGGTGTCTCCCACAAGTGGGAACCAATTACAGACCTGCCCCCAAATTGGGAAAAACTGAGGCCAAGCAACCTAAAACATTTGGCCGAAATATGGCTGGAGCAGAAGCAGCGTCTCAATAAAACAAATTTAGAAGAATTCATGACCAGGCTCAAACGGGAATGGGCCATTGAGACCGGCATGATTGAAAATTTGTACAAACTGGATCGCGGCCTGACACAGACTTTAATAGAACAAGGCATTGAAGTGCTGGACAGTTTGCACGAACCAAATGTTCAAGAGCCGGGGTTCACCAAAGCGTTGATATTAGACCAGCAAGAGGTGATTGAAGGTTTGTTTTCCTTTATCAAAGGTGAACGACCCCTTTCAACCTCCTATATCAAAGAAATACACCAAACTTTGACCAGGAACCAGGAATATACCGACGCTATTAATCACCTGGGGCAGCGGCAAAAAGTAAAATTGGAAAAAGGTGTATGGAAGACGCTACCCAACAACCCCACGCAGGCCGACGGCTTGGTTCACGAATACTGCCCGCCGGAGCAGGTTGCGTCCGAAATGGATAAACTGTTGCTTTGGCACCATGAACATGAACGCAAAAAAGTAGCCCCGGAAATAGAAGCCGCTTGGCTTCACCATAGATTTGTCCAAATACACCCGTTTCAGGATGGCAATGGCCGGGTCGCCCGTGCTTTGGCTACCATCATTCTGATTAAGGCTGATTGGTTTCCTCTAATCGTCAGTTACAGCGACAGAAACCAGTATCTCACCGCTCTAGAAGAGGCGGATCGCAAGAACTTAAAAACGCTGGTGGACTTTTTCGCGGCCTCCGAACAAAAATCATTTCTGGCAGCCATGAAAATCAGTGCCAACCTGTTGGATAAGAAAAAAACCATCAACTCGGCGATTGTGGCCATCGGTAAAAAATTGCAGTCCCTCAGGGAACAACAATCTCAAGAGCACAGTCGGGTCTGGAGTATCGCGGCTCTTTTTCAAGAAGTCATTTCAAAAAAACTTGATGATCTTGTGCGTCAACTTTCAGGCATGTTCATGAACAATCAGTTGGAACTATCCATTTTTTCCGACTCTTCAACCGCTCACAACTATGGATATGACTGGTTCAGAGGACAAATAATTAAAGGCGCAAAAGAATATGATTACTATGCTAACCTCCGAGAAAGTAATGTTTGGTATCGCCTGAAAATTCAATCTGGGCCGGACGTGCCATCCGAAAAAACAACTTTCAGCATCATCGTGTCTGTCCATCCCGTGGGGCGCGAATTTACGGGAGTGCTGGCCGTCACGGCCTTTTCGGAATACCGAGAACCTTCCGATGAAGGTTCCACCGTCAGTGAGCCCAGTTTCATCAACAACCGTCCCTTTATATTTACATATAAAGACACGAACAAACAGACTCAAGAAGAATTTGAAAATTGGCTGAATGAAACTTTGGCCATCGCCTTGACCGATTGGCAGGCCCGCCTGTAAAATACCAGCTAGAGACTACTGATGACGCGTTGAAAAATACGCAGCATAGGACTTGGTGATGAAACCAGCCGAGCACATAAAAAAAGAGACTGCCGCCTTCTTCCCCACCCAGGCGGGGGGCATTGCCTCAAAAATAATCCTGTATACCAGCCTGATGTTCGTGGCCGTGGTTATCGTGGTCATGGCCATCAGCTATAAAATGTATAAAGACGCTTTTTACGAATACGGTAACGCCTTGTGCATCAACAGCAACGCGGCCGTCGCCCACGCCATTGACGGCGACCTGGTGCGCCGCTTTGCCGCCACCCTGAAGGTGGACGAAGATTACGAAAAATTCGCCGCCGGGCTCGACGAGCTTTCCAAAAAAATCAATGCCAGGTATTTGTACATCCTGGTTGACCGGGGCGTGCCCGGCATGTACACCTATATCTACGACGCCACCCACAGCCAGGAATTTCCCGGTGAAAAATATGCCCTGGGCCGCAACGAAAGCGACATTGATTACGCGGGCGCGGACACGGTGCTGGCCACGGGCCGGGGCTTTGAAAAAGCGGCCTATTATAACGACCATTACGGCGAACTGTATTACGCCTACGCCCCCATTTTCGATTCCAGCGGCGCGGTGGTGGCCTTTGTGGGCACCGATGTGGACATCACCCCCCTCCACGCCCAGGTAGACCGCTATTTCTGGAACATTTTCTGGACGATGGCGACGGCCCTCGTGGTCTTCGCCGCAGTGTACTACCTGCTCATTAAGAGCGTCCTGACCAAGCCCCTCATCCAGATCAGCCGCCGGGCCCTCAGCCTGGCCCGGGGGGACTTGAACCTGGAGATATCCGAAAAAATCCTGGCCCGGCGCGATGAAATCGGCGGCCTGGCCCGCGTTTTCGACAGCATGGCCCACAGCATCGCCGGGGTGGTGCTGGACATTGAAGGGCTCATGAAAGCGGTGCGCGAGGGCCGCCTGAACGAGCGGGCGGACAATTCCGCCTATCAGGGCGATTACCGCCGCATCATTTCCGGGCTCAACAGCACGCTGAAAACCACCAGCCTCCACTTCGACGCCCTGCCGGAAGCCATTGCCTTTTTCGACGCCGACCGCCGCTTACTCTACCGCAACCAGGGCATGAACGCCTTCATCAACCTCTACGGGCTGGCGGCCGACGGCCCGGCCATTCTGGAGCGCCTCTTCGCCCCGGCCAACGGCTCCCCGCCCGCCGACCCCGCGCCGCTGTTCGAGGGCCAAGCCCTCCAGCCCCTGGTGATGGTCGTTTCCATACGCACGCCGGGCCAGGGCGAGGAGCGCCACTATTCCGTAACCCTTTTGCGCGCCGACGCCCTGGGCCGCGCCGTGGACGTGGACGGCCACATCTGCCTGATGCTGGTGGTCAGCGACATGACCGCCCTGGTGCGGGCCCGCAACGGGGCCGAGGCGGCCAGCCGGGCCAAGAGCCAGTTCCTCTCGCGCATGAGCCACGAAATCCGCACCCCCATGAACGCCATCATCGGTATGACCCAGCTGGCCATCGGCTCGCGGGATTTCGCCAAAATCGACGAATCCCTGCGGCAGATCGACGAGTCATCCCAGCACCTGTTGGGGGTCATCAATGACATTTTGGATTTCTCCAAAATCGAGGCCGGAAAGATGACCCTGGAGTCCCGCGAATTTTCCCTCTCCGAAAACACCGCCTTTGTGGTGTCCATGATGCAGTCCAAGGCTTCGGAGCGGGGGATCAGCATTGAGTCCAAAAGCGACGGGCTCATTCATGACCGCGTCACGGCCGACTCCCTGCGCCTCAACCAGGTGCTGATAAACATCCTGTCCAACGCCATCAAATTTTCGAACCAGGGCGGCCGCATTGACCTGAATTTGTCGGAAATGTCGCACGACCAGGGCCAGAGCCGCTTTCGCTTTTCCATTCAGGATTACGGCATCGGCATCGACCCCCGGCAGCAGGGGCGGCTCTTCCAGCCCTTTGAGCAGGCCAATGAAAGCGTCAGCCGCTCCTATGGCGGCACGGGGCTGGGCCTGGTCATCGCCAAAAGCATTGTCGAAACCATGGGCGGGGAACTGAGCCTGGAGAGCGAGCCGGGCCGGGGCACCCGGTTTTTCTTCACCGTCAGCCTCCCGGCCGCCGCCTCCCCGGCGGAGGAAAAAGCCGCAGCAGCCCCCCCGAAAAAGCCTGCCGTGCGGCGGGACTTCACCGGCAAGCGGGCCCTGGTGGTGGACGATATCGACCTGAACCGGAAAATCGCCATTCAGCTTCTGGCCCGCTTCGGCCTGGAATGCGAAGACGCGGTGGACGGCCGGGAGGCGGTGGACATTTTTGAGCATTCGCCGGTGGGTTATTTTGATTTCGTGCTGATGGACATGCTCATGCCGGTGATGGACGGCTGCGAGGCCAGCCTGGCCATCCGTGCCTTGCCGAGGCCGGACGCGGCCACGGTGCGCATTGTGGCCATGACCGCCAACGTTATGCAGGAAGACGTGGAAAAAGCCCTGGCCGCCGGCATGAACGCCCACGCCGGCAAACCCGTCAACATGCGGGAACTGCTGGAGGCGCTGGATCCGGCCCCGGCTGATACGGAAGTAAAAAAGTAATGCAATGGGACACGGAACTGTACGACAGCAAACACAAGTATGTGGCTGAGTACGGAAAAAATCTTCTGGAATATGTACCGGCTGACCCCGCGCACATCATTCTCGATGTGGGCTGCGGCACCGGCTCGCTGACCAGTGAGTTGACGCAAAAAGCCGCCCGCGTCATTGGAGTGGACGGCTCGGAGGAGATGATTGCCCAGGCGCGGAAAACCTATCCGTCAATTGAGTTTCAGGCGATGGACGCGTGCCGCCTGGCCTGGACGGATTATTTTGACTGCATATTCTCCAACGCGGTTTTCCATTGGATACCAGACCACGACGCGTTCTTGAACAGCGTTTATAAAGCGTTGAAAAATAAGGGCACACTGGTGTGCGAGTTCGGCGCTTTCGGCAATATCGCCAAAATCCAAGCCGCGTTTCAGGCGATAACCAAGCAATACCAGTATGAGTATGCCAGCCCCTTCTTTTTTCCGACCGTAGAAAAATATGAAGGGCTTTTGACCGCGCACGGCTTTCACATCGAACTGCTGACGGATTTCGACCGGCCCACCCAGCTTGACGGAGCCGCCGGGCTGCGCAATTTCATGCAGCAGTTCTTCGCCAGCGACGTGCAGAAATTTTCCCGTGACGCGCAAAGCCAGATATTTGAAAAAGTGGAAAACCTGCTGCGGCCTGAACTGTGGAACGGCCAGCACTGGATAGCCGATTACCGGCGAATCCGCGTGGTCGCTTTTAAAGAGGTGTAAAAATAGAGGTCACCTGCCGCCCCGGTCGTCATTCCGGCGAAGGCCGGAACCCATGCCTTTCCCATGGAGTCGATGACCAAGCCAGCCAGTGCCCCGCTCTATGCTCCCCCACCGTCATTCCTGCGGAGGCAGGAATCCATTTCCAGTGGAGCAACTTGTCGGCACCCTCTCCATGCCCCGTTCCCATCATTCCGGCGAGGGCCGGGGTGACGGAGGCGCGGGGGGGGAAGCTTCAAAAAATCAAGCGTCAATCCGTTGCTTCGGCTTCGCCGCGCCGGGTCAATTCCAGGCAGAGGTTGAGGGTGTCGAAGGCATCGCGGACAACATAGTCCACGCCCAGGCGTTCGACTTCGGCGGCCAGGGTGGGGTCGGTGGAGGCGGTCATGAAGCCGCCGCCGACAAAGATGGGCGGGGCCTGGCGGCCATGATAGGTGGCCCGCACCAGGTGCACCAGCCGCCCCAATGGTTCCAGGCAGGTGGTCAGGAGGAGCGAGACCCCCACGGCGTTGGGCTCCCGCTGCAAAATTTCTTTCAAAAAGGCGCGGGGGGGCACGTCCACCCCGAGATCGACCACCTCAAAGCCGTGGGCCTCCAAAAAATAGGAGGCCATATTTTTGCCCAAATCGTGGATATCGCCCTCAATAGTGCCGATAATCACCAGGCCGGAGCGGCCCACGGCCCCGCCCTCCTTCACCAGCCGGGGCATCAGAAGGCGCATGGACTGCCGCATAATCTCGCCGGAGAGAATCAGCCCGGACACATAATATTCGCCGCGCTGGTACATCTCGCCAATCTCGCCCAAACCGTTCTGGAAGCACAGCAGAATGTCGCGGGGGCTCACCCCGTCGTGCAGCAAATCGGCCACGGCCTGGAGCACGGCCACTTCGTTCAAGCTGACAATGAGCGTTTTCAGCCGCGCCAGCCGCACCTGTTGTTCCTGGGGAGTTATGACCATATTTAGTTAATGCCTATCTGAGCGGTCAGTTTCAACTGGTCTTCGGGGGCGATGAACCAGCCCACGGCCAGAGGGCCCAGGGCGGCGTCGAAAAAGGCGTAGGAGAGGCGGAAGCCCACCGAGCCCTGGGGGCGGCCTAGAGTGCGGGCATCCTCGTCGCTCATGAGGGTAGGGGCGATGGAGAGCACGGCCCGCTTGATGAGCCCCTGGCCGCTGCCGGTGAAGAGGCCCGTGATGTAGGTGGCCTCCAGCTCAGCCTCCACCACCGGGCGACGGGGGTCGAGAAGCAGATAGCCTTCCTGTACCAGCAAAACGCCCTCCTCGCCCATGATGTGCCGCCGCAGGAAGATGACCGAATCCCCCAGTTCGATGCCCAGTTGGGTGGCCACGGTTTGGTTGGCCCGCAGCACTTCCGAGCGGATGATGTCCACCCGGGTCTGCCGGGCCCGCACGGCCTCCACCAGGCCGTCGATGAAAAACGGCGCGCCGCTCCAACTCAATTCCTTAACATAAGTGCCGCGCCCCGGCACGCGCTCCAGAAGGCCGTGCTCCACCAGCACACCCACGGCCTGGCGCACGGTCATCAGAGCCAGGCCGTGCTCTTTGCTGAGAGTGGCCTCGGAGGGAATCTTTTCGCCGCAGGGGAAGCTGCCGTCCAGAATGCGCTCTTTCAGGGTCTCGGCCAGCCGCAGATAAGCCCGGCTGTCGGCAGGGGCTTTCTTCCGGCCCGGCGATTTTTCGGTCACGTCCATAGCGCCTTCTTCCAAATATGGATAATCAACCGTAACACTATATATCACTACGTTCTTGAGGGCAATATATCTTTTTCACACTCTAGAGCGGTGGAGAGCGCACATCCGCAATCAGGGCGGCCGCATTTGGAAAACTCTCTCTGCCGCCACCGTCTTTTGTCCTTCCACCGCAGCCATTCCGGCGGAGGGGCGTGGCGGGGGATGCAATATGCCGCCAAGAGACAGGCATGGATACCGGCCTTCGCCGGAATGACGGTCGTCGCGGAGGGACAAAAAGCGGCGCGGTCGTCGTTATCGACGCCGCGCCGCAGGTGTTAGAGCGCTTTTCTCTTTCAAGGTCGTCTGCATGAAATGAAAAGCGCCCGGAGGTTTGCGTATTTTGCAATTTACTAAAGGCAGGTAAATTGCAAAATGCTCTAGGTAGTGTCGTCAATAGATTTCAAGCCAAAGAGCGATGCAACGTATTTGAGTAATTGCCAGAAATGAAGCTGCATTTTTGGCATACCGGGTTGCAAAGCCGCGCCACCTTTTCAAA
>JAITVE010000121.1 GCA_031285975.1 Candidatus Adiutrix sp.
GGATATTTGCCAGTTCTGGCAAAAAACGCACCGCAGCACGCAGCGGGTAAAGAAAATAGTCCCCGAGCCAGCCGCCTCGTCCCCATAGCCGGAAATAGGGGGCTCCTCACCATAATGCGCCAGGGCCGTGGACAGCCCAATCAGCCGCCCCGCCCCGCAACGGCCGATTTCACCCCCGGCCCGCCGCGCCAAACAGGCGTGGCCGCAGAGGCGGCAGTGTTCGTCGGGGCTAGCTTTGATGAGGTCGCTCATGGTGGTTCGTTCCTTATAGGGGGCGGTGTGGCGCGGGCCGGTGCATGGGCGGCGACACCGGAAAGGCATGGATTCCGGCCTTCGCCGGAATGACGGAAAGGAATGATGGCCGCATTTACTTGTTGACGACCTTTTGCCTATAAAGTTGATGAGCGGCGTCAATAGCGTCCAAATTTGCATTCACCAAAGACAACTCGGCTTCATTGGGCTTCATAGAGGCTGGAACCTTGGAGAAGTCATAAGTCCTGCCAGCATTCATGCCTGCGCAAAATGGAATTTTAGTCTTAATGTATTTATAGCGAAGCCTTGAAAGACCATATTTTTTATAAATTGCCGCCGCCGCTTGACCATCAACATGTTCCACCGGGGCTATTTCCGGCAGTATCGCTATATAGGCGTCGATATCAGATTGCGTCAAAGGTTTTTCATTGGCAATGTCCCCGTGGGAAATCGGCCCTAAATCAGCGTCGGAATCAGAGCAGCCCATCACGGCTATGAGCAAAAGGCTCAAAAGGACGAATGATAAACATTTTTTGGCAGACATTTGATCCTCCCTATAGATTTAAGATTACCCACAGAAAAAGCTGCATCTCAGCAAAAGCCGCCACGCCTTTCCCGTGCCGCCGACCAAGCCACACAACCGCGCTGCACTCTGTCACCGCAACGCCACTTGTCTGAGTTCTTTACAAGCAAGGTTTGTAATCTCACTTTATTCAAACCTTATTAGGTTCGAATGACCAGGCGAGTTGCGGTGTTGCTCCACGGCAGCATCAATTTGCTAACTGAGCCTCTTCCCCCGCCGCAGCTGCGGCGCCACTTGTTTGAGCCGTTCAGGCGAGTTGTGGCGCCGCTACACGGTCGCTACTGATTCACTAGCCGACACGCAGGTCCAGGGGCGCGCAGCCCCTGGTGCGCGGAGAGTCCAGAGAGGGCCTCGCATAAGGCCCTCTCTGGCGGGGTTTGGGGCAGAGCCCCATACTTTTCCAGATTCTTAGCCTGCGCTTCGTGCACCTCACTGCACGGTAGCCCGCGGCCTATGCGACCTGGGAGCCGCCGGGCGGGGGCGCGGCCTGGGGGAGCGGCGGCGGACGGCGGGCTTATCGGCGCCGAAGACTATTTTGAGGAACTGGTCGATGTTATCAACATCGAGAAACTCCATGCGGTGACGTATCTGTGGGGGGATGTCTTCCAAATCCTTGAGGTTTTGGCGGGGGATAATGACTTTCTTGATGCCCGCGCGGAGGGCGGCCAGGGATTTTTCTTTCAGCCCGCCGATGGGCATAATCTGGCCGCGCAGGGTTATTTCGCCGGTCATGGCAAAGTCTTTGGGCACAGGGCGGTCGGTGAGGGCCGAGATCAGGGCGGCCATCAGCGACACCCCGGCGGAGGGGCCTTCTTTGGGCACGGCCCCAGCGGGCACGTGGATGTGGATGTCCAGGTCTTCATAAAAATCCGGCGCGAGGCCGAGTTCGGAGGCCTGGGAGCGGGCGTAGGCCACGGCGGCCTGGGCACTTTCCTTCATCACCTCGCCAAGTTGGCCGGTGAGGGTGAGGTTGCCTTTGCCGGGCATGACCCGCACTTCGATGTACATCAACTCGCCGCCGAATTCCGTCCAGGCCAGGCCGGTGGCCACGCCCACTTGGCCTTCGGCCCGTTCGGGTTCCGGCAGAATTTCCGGGGGCCCGAGGTATTTGGGCAGGGAGGCCGGGGTGACGCGGTAGGGGCCGGGCTTGCCTTCGGCCACTTTGCGGGCCACTTTGCGGCAAATGGCGGCCAGCTTTTTATCGAGCCCGCGCAGGCCGGCCTCCTGGGTGTAGGAGGCGATGAGCTTGGTGAGGGCGCTGTCGGTGAACAATAGCTGTTTCGGCTCCAGCCCGTGGTCGGCCACCAGGCGGGGGATGAGGTGCCGCTTGGCGATTTCCACCTTTTCCTCGGCGGTGTAACCGGAGAGGTGGATGACCTCCATGCGGTCCTCCAGGGCCTGGGGGATGGGGTCGAGGAGGTTGGCGGTGGTGATGAACATGACCTTGGAGAGATCGAAGGGCAGGTTCAGGTAATGGTCGGAAAAGGCGTTGTTCTGCTCCGGATCCAGCACTTCCAGGAGGGCCGAGGCCGGGTCGCCCCGGAAATCGGCGCCGATTTTGTCCACTTCGTCGAGCATGAAGACCGGGTTGTTGGAGCCCGAAGTCTTCAGCCCCTGGAGGATGCGGCCGGGCAGCGCGCCGATGTAGGTGCGGCGGTGGCCGCGAATCTCGGCCTCATCCCTCATGCCGCCCAGGGAAAAGCGCACGAATTTGCGGCCCATGGCCTTGGCGATGGATTGCCCCAGGCTGGTCTTCCCCACCCCCGGAGGGCCGACGAAGCAGATGATGGGGCCCTTCTGCCGCTTGTGCAGCTTGCGCACGGCCAGGTATTCCAGGATACGGTCTTTGACCTTTTGCAGATTGTAGTGGTCGGCGTCGAGGACGGCTTTGGCTTCGACCAAATCCAGGTGGTCGCGGGTGGAGACCGACCAGGGCAGGTCGAGAATCCAGTCCAGATAGGTGCGGATCAGGGCCGACTCGGCCGCGTCCGGGTGGGTCCACTCCAGGCGGGCCAACTGCTTGATGGCCTCGGTGGAGACTTCTTTGGGCAGGCGGGCTTTTTTGATTTTATCGCGGTAGTCGCCGATCTCGTCGTCCCGGGCGCTCTCCTCCCCCAACTCGCGCTTGATGGCCCTGAGCTGTTCGCGGAGGTAATATTCCCGCTGGGATTTATCCATTTCCTCGCGGGCCTCGGAGTCCAGCTTGGCCTGCATGGTGGCCACTTTCAGTTCCTGGCCCAGGAAATCGTTGACCAGGCGCAGGCGCTCCAGGGGGTCGGCGGTTTCCAGCACTTTTTGGGCCACCTCGACCTTGACCCGCAGGTTGCTGGTCACCAGGTCGGCCAGGCGGCCCGGGTCGTCGATGCTGTCCAGAATGGCCACCACCTCGTCGGACAGCACGTCCTTGAGGGAGAGGATTTTCTGGCTCTGCTCGCGCACGTTGCGCATCAGGGCTTCCAGTTCCACGCTGGCTTCCGGGGCGGGCTGGTCGGCCAGGGGCTCGAGGCGCACGCGCAGGTAGGGCTCGCGGGCCACCACGCCGGTGATGCGGGCGCGGGAGAGGCCCTGCACCAGCACTTTGAGGCGGCCGTCGGGCATCCTGAGCTGGCGCATAATCATGGCCACGGTGCCCACCTGGTAGACGTCGTCCGGGCCGGGCTCGTCTTTGGCGTGATCCTTCTGGGCAGAGATGAGGACGAGCTTGTCCCCTTCCTGGGCCGCCTCCACCGCCGCCACGGAGAGGTCGCGGCCGATGAAGAGCGGCAGGATCATGTCGGTGAAAATAACCACGTCGCGCACTGCCAGAAGCGGCAGCTGGCCCGGGATATCAATGTCGTTTTTTTGATTGTTCAAGATGCCCTCATATATAAGCCCCTTGGCGGGGTCAATCGTGCTTTGCGTAGGGTTGAGAGCGCCCGGCACTCTCCATTGCATATCATATTACCATAACAGCACTTAATACCAAACTAAAAACTCTGTAGCGAGGTGATTGGCAGCAAACAGTCCGGGCGGCGACGTTGTGAACGCCGCCCCTCCCGTCCCCGTCATACCGGCGAAAGCCGGTATGACGGCGGGGCGCGTCAAAGAAGCGGCGTCAATCTTCTTGTGGACGGGGCCGGTTTTGGCCCAAATCTTGTATATCCTTCCAGTCAGCACAGAGACAACGGCCAGCGGACAGGCGGCCGGGAAGGATGCAAAACCATGAAAAATATAATCATATCAGTGAGATTGTTCATAATATTGCTGG
>JAITVE010000147.1 GCA_031285975.1 Candidatus Adiutrix sp.
ACATAACCAGAGTGATGGCCGCGGTGGTGGTGGTTTTACCGTGGTCGATGTGACCAATGGTGCCAACGTTCACGTGGGTCTTGGTGCGGTCAAATTTCTTCTTGGCCATTTTCGCCTCCTTGAAGCATGAAGAGCCGGGCAGTCACCGCGGCGGCCTGATATCCAAATATGGATTTTTCGTCAAACACTTAAAGGGCAGAATCTGCCCTATATGTAACATCCTGAGTGGAGCCCACAATCGGACTTGAACCGATGACCTCATCCTTACCAAGGATGTGCTCTACCTGCTGAGCTATGTGGGCCAGTGCGAACCCGCCGCCGCATGTATAAAAAAAGCGCGGGCGGCGCATATTCTGGAGCGGGAAACGGGGCTCGAACCCGCGACCCTCAGCTTGGAAGGCTGACGCTCTAGCCAACTGAGCTATTCCCGCCGTTTCCGCAACAAATATAAAAAGGTGGTGGAGGGGGGAGGGATCGAACCTCCGTAGGCATACGCCGGCAGATTTACAGTCTGCTCCCTTTGGCCGCTCGGGAACCCCTCCAATTCGGGTTGCCGCGTTGAATCAACAGATTTCGCGGGGCGGCATACGTGAACCAGAGAAGAATAACTCATGTTGCGTTCAAATGTCAAGCCTTTATTCTATCTTTTTTTAGGCTTGCCCGGTAAACGGCCCGGCGACTCCCCTGCTCTCGCGGCCCGGCCGCCTTCAGCGTTAGGCATAGTTATTGCTTTACAGCGCGGCCCCGAACGACTATAATAGATAGACTAATTGAACCCGGCCGTAAGCCGTGGGGAGCCCGCCACGGCAGCGCGCCCCCCCGGCTTGGCTTCAATAAGGAGCGTGCGGCTCATGCAGAGGGCCCGTTTTTGGAGTCTGTGCGCCCTCGGCGCGCTGCTGGTCGTTTCAGGCATTCTGCTGTTCGGGGCCCGGTACTGGACGCTGAGCGCCGGGGCGCTGAAAAATATGCTGCCCGCCGAAGTCGATATGCGCCTGGACAACCTCACCCTGAGCGAAAGCGGCGACGATAACCGCAGCGTGACCGTCAACGCCCTTTCGGCGCAATATTTCAAGACGCAGGACGTGTTCGTGCTGGACGAAGTGCGGGCCCGGATTTCCAGCGACCAGGGCAATTTCGACATTGAGGCCGACACGGGCCGCTACAGCCAGGGGCGGCGCGTCATTGACCTCAGCGGGAATGTGAAAGTGGTGGACGGCGACAAGGGAGTGCTGACCTCCGAAACCCTGACCCTGAAATTCCAGGAGGGCCTCCTGATTGGCGAGAACCCCTTCTGCTATTCCCGGCCCGGGGGCGACCTGACGGGCTCCTCGTTCGTCTATGACACCGAGGCAAAATTTTTGAAGGTCGAGGGGCGGGCCCACGTTTTTTTCTAGGCCCCCAATTACAGCTACAGCAGGATGGTTGAGCGGTGAAAGTAAGCGTTTATACATATTTCTTCGCGGCGTGCCTGTTGGCCGTTCTGATCCAGGGCCCGGCTGAGGCCCAGCTGCGGCCCGGCGGCGCGGGGGATTCCGGCGGCCCGGTGGCCATTTCCTCAGACCGCATGGAGGCCGACGACCCCCAGGGCGTGGTGCACTTCATCGGCGATGTGGTGGCCCGGCAGGGCGACATGACCATGACCTGCGACCGCATGGACGTCTACTATCTGGCCCAGGAAAAGCCTGAAGCCAAACCGGCGGAAATGCCCGCCGCCGAAGGGGCTGCGCCCCCGGCAGAAGAAAAAGCCTCCGCCGCCTCGGCTTTCAACAGTTCCAGCCGCCAAATTGACCGGGTGGAGTGCCGGGGCAATGTGCTGGTGCTGGAAGGGGAACGCCAGGTCAGCGGGGAGACGGGGCTGTATCTGGCCCAGGCCCTGCCCCGCCGCATCGTCCTCACGGGCAACGCTCGGGTTTGGCAGGGGCAGGATTCCCTCACCGGGCACCAGGTCACCTATTATCTGGACAGCGACCGCAGCCTGGTGGAGAGCGAGCGCGGTGGGCGCGTGCGCACCATTTTCAACCAGGAGGACGGCGGCCAATGAGTGTCGCGGCCCCGAATATTCCCGACCGCCATCCGGCCGGGCGCAACCTTTCGGCGCGCACCTTTGCCGACCGCGACCTTTCGGTTCCCCAGCGTTTGGTGGGCAGCGGCCTGGTGAAATCCTACGGCCAGCGCAAGGTGGTGAACGAGGTCAGCGTGGCCCTGGAAATGGGGGAAATCTGCGGCCTTCTGGGCCCCAACGGCGCGGGCAAAACCACCACCTTTTATATGCTGGTGGGGCTCATCAGCCCGGACGAGGGCTCGGTGCTCTTAAACGACCATGACCTCACCGAGGAGCCCATGCACCAGCGGGCCCGCCTGGGGCTGACCTACCTGCCGCAGGAGCCCTCGGTCTTCCGGCGGCTGTCGGTGGAAGACAATGTCATGGCCATTCTGGAGACCCTGGGCCTCACCGCTGAGGAACGGCAACGGCGGCTCACCGAGCTTCTGGCCGACCTGAACCTCAGCCACCTGGCTAAAAACAAGGCCCTGTCCCTCTCCGGCGGGGAGCGGCGGCGGCTGGAGATCAGCAGGGCCCTGGCCCTGACTCCGATTTTCCTCTTGTTTGACGAGCCCTTCGCGGGCATTGACCCCATTGCGGTGGGGGATATTCAGAACCTGATTCTCCTGTTGCGCCGCCGGGGCCTGGGGATTCTCATCTCAGACCACAACGTGCGCGAGACCCTCAGCGTCTGCGACCGGGCCTACATCATCAACGAAGGCCAGGTGCTCAAAGAGGGCCTGCCCCGCGAACTGGCCGACGACGAAACCGTCCGGCGCATTTATTTGGGGCGGGATTTTAGCTTATAATTTTTGACGAAACCGTTCTCGTAGCCTTATTGTTCATGGAGACGTACCCACATGGCCCTTGATTTACGACTCAGCCAGAAACAAGCCCAGGTCATGGTGATGACCCCGCAGTTGCAGCAGGCCATTAAGCTGCTGCAATTGGGGCAGATGGAGCTGGTGGAGGAAATAAATCAGGAAATGCTGGAAAACCCCATGCTGGAACTGGCCCCCCCGCCGGACAGCGCGGAAGCCGCCGCCGGGGATTCCATGAGCAACCCCGAGTATGACCAGACCCCGGATTCCGACCGCCGGGAAAGCGACGAGTTCGCCGACTCTGCCGGTTCCAATGAGGAAACCGTCCGCGAGGAATTCGATTGGGAAAATTATCTCGGCGAATACTCCAGCGCGCCCTCCACCAGCCTGAATGTGGGCAGCCACGAGAACCCCGAGGAAACGCCGGGCTTTGAAAGCTTCGTGGCCGCCAAAACCTCCCTCAGCGAATACCTGAGCTGGCAGTGGCGTTTCGCGGCCCGGAGCGAGCGCGACTTGGTGCTGGGCTCCGCCGTCATCGGCAACCTCAACGACGACGGCTACCTGGCGGCCACCCTTGAGGAAATGGCACGGGAGACCCAGAGCAGCCCCGAGGAAATGGCCGATGTGCTGGCCCGCATTCAGGAACTCGACCCCCCCGGCATTGCCGCCCGCGACCTGCCGGAATGCCTGCTTTTGCAACTCACCCGCCTGGAACTGGACGACAGCCTAGCCGCCGAAATCTGCCGCCGCCACCTGGCCCTGGTGGAAAAAAAGGACATGCCCGCGCTCTGCCGGGCGCTGAAAGCCACCAAAGAGGAAGTGGCCGCCGCCATCGAGGCCATCCGCGCCTTGGAGCCGCGCCCCGGTCGGGCCTACAGCACCACCGATTCCGTCTACGTCACCCCGGACGTGTATATCTCCAAGGTCGGCGACGAATACGTCATCACCCTGAACGAAGACGGCTTGCCGAAACTGCGCCTCAGCCGCGAATACCGCCGTATGCTCACCAACAAGGAAGCCGAGGGCGAAACCAAAAAATACCTGAGCGAAAAGCTCAAGGGCGCGGCCTTCCTCATCCGCAGCATTCACCAGCGCCAGCGCACCATTTACCGGGTCACCGAGGCCATCTTCAAAATTCAGCGCGACTTTTTGGATTTGGGTGTGGAGCACCTCAAGCCCCTGGTTCTGCGCGACATCGCCGACGAACTGGGCTTCCACGAGTCCACCATCAGCCGGGTGACCACCAATAAATACGTCTACACCCCCCAGGGCCTGTTCGAGCTCAAATATTTTTTCGACAGCCCCATCAACCGCTTCCAGGGCGAGGCCCTGGCCTCCGAAAGCGTCAAGAACCGCATCAAGCAGATCATCGGCGCCGAAGACCCCCAAAAGCCCCTGAGCGACCAGCGCATTGTGGAAATCCTCCACGGCTCGAACATCGACATCGCCCGCCGCACCGTGGCCAAATACCGCGAAATGCTCGGCCTCGGCTCCTCCAGCGAACGCAGGCGGATGTATTAGCCGCCATGAAGGCGCCCTCTTCCCATACGGCAACTGCGGCGCCACTTGTTTGAGTTCTTTACAAGCAGGGCTTGTAATTTCAGTTTATTCAAACCTTATCAGGTTCGAATGAGTTCAGCCGAGTCGTGGCGTCGCTCCACCGCCGTCAATATTTGCTAGCCGACACGCAGGTCCAGGGGCGCGCAGCCCCTAGCGCGCGGAGAGTCCAGAGAGGGGCTCGCGTTAGCCCCTCTTAAGCGGGGCTTAAATTCGAACCCGATAGGGTTTGAATATACTGAGATTGCACGGTAGCGCAAAGATTGGGCAGAGCCCCATACTAATCCAGATTCTTAGCCCGCGAAGCCACCCCCTCAAGCTGGGCCGTTCACCAGCAACCCCTCAGCCGCCCGGCGCGGGTCGGCGGCGGCGGCGATAGCCGAGATAACGGCCAGCCCGTCAAACCCCAAATCCCACACCTCGCCGGAATTTTCCACCGTCAAGCCGCCGATAGCCACGCAGGGGGCCCCCAGGGCCATAATCTCCCGCGCTACGGCCCGGTCGAGCACGGTCACATCGTCCTTGCTGCCGGTGGCGAAAAGGGCACCCAGGCCCAGGTAGTCGGCCCCGGCGGCCAGGGCGGCCCGGGCGGCCTCCACGGTCTGCACCGAAACCCCCAGCACCGCGCTCTTCGGCAGCAGCCGGGCGGCGGCCGCCGCCGGGAGGTCGGACTGCCCGATGTGGAGCCCGTCCGCGCCGGTGGCCAGCACTAAATCCAGCCGGTCGTTGATGATGAAGAGGCGGTTCTCCCGAGCGCAGAGGGCCCGCAGTTCCAGGGCTTCCTCATATAAATCGCGGTCAGGCAAACCCTTTTCCCGCAGTTGCAGGGCCGTGGCCCCACCGGCGAAGGACTGGGCGGCCAATTCCCCCAAACTTCGCGGCGCGGCTTCGCGGCGGCCAGCCACCAGGGTCAGCCGGAGTTTTTGGCGCAGTTCCTGTGCTTCCATTAGGCGCCTCTCACGGCGGAGGCGGCCAAGTCGGCGGCGGTTATCCGGGCCAGGTGGTCGAAAATTTTCACCCGAAACGTCCCCAAACTGTTGTCATGCTTCAAATCCCCGGCGGCCCGCTCCCCGGCCAGGGCCAGGTGGGCCATGGCCGCCGCCGCAGCCGCCACGGGCTCAGCGGGGTTAGCCCCCACATAGGCCCCCACCAGGGCGCTCAACAGGCAGCCCGTGCCCGTGACCTTGGTCAGCAAGGGGTGCCCGCCCTCGATAAACAGCGTTTCGCCGCC
>JAITVE010000164.1 GCA_031285975.1 Candidatus Adiutrix sp.
GTCATCACCGGGCGCAGCGAAGAGGCGGTAAGCGCGATGGTCAAGCAGGGGCGGCGTTTCACGCTGATAGCGCTCGACCCCCCGCGCTCGGGCGCGCGCGACCTGGCCCCGGCCCTGGCCGCCCTGGGGCCTGAAATGATTATGTATGTGGCCTGTCACCCGGCGGCGCTGGCACGCGACTTGCCCGCCTTCAGTTCGCTCGGGTATGGCCTCACAAATCTAACGGCCCTGGATATGTTTCCCCGCACCAGCCACCTGGAAGCCTTGGCGGTGTTGGTTCGTACTTGAATTTTTTTCTGAATTGCCGTATATTTAACAAACAGCACGTCGCATTTGTAGTGTTTATTGTTATGAACTGCTGGAAAATTATTCCGGCGAGGCTTGCGGAATAGCGAGAATATTGACAAAACCCTTTGCATTCAAGGTGTTGAGCATCAGCAAAAGCTGAGGTCCCTCCGTCCGGCAGGGTGCAACCACCAGTCACAATCCTGACAAGGAGCCGTATTTATGAAACTGGGAACAAAAATCATTCTGGGATTTGCTTTCATCAACCTGATTTTTATCTGTCTGGTGGGCGTTATCTACTTCTTCCTGCGGCCCGTTTCCGTGGGCACCGCGAATTTAACGGAATTTGCTCTGCCGCTCTACACCAGTTCCACCACCATGGAATATGACATGTCAGAGCAGTACATCGCCTGGCGGAACTTCATCATCAGCCCCACCAATGAGCGAAGCTTTGTGGAAACGGCCAACGCCCGCCACAATGACATGCTCAAGGTCATGGCTGAACTGGACGCCAAAATGAAAGCCCCCGGCGCGCAGGTCATCAACGTGCCGGAAGTGACCGCCCCCTATCAGGCCTTGCGCAGTAATTACAACCAGTACCGGGAACTGGCGGAGCTGGTGGTCGGCCGTCAGGATATGCTGCTGGAAAACAGGCAGGATCTGATCAAAGAGTATGGCCAACTCATTCAGTTGCTGACTGATTTGATGGATATTGAACTGGAGTCAGCGCACCAGGACATAAAGAATATGGCCGACTCGGCCACTCTTACGCGTCGTGTCGAGCTTTTCACCTTGGTGGCGAGGACGCGAAGTACGTTTTACGAAAGCTTTGTAATGCTAGTGCGCGGCCTGTTGAACAGCAATATGGTTTTGTTCCAGGATAGCTTGGGTTATGTGGCGAACTGCGAGACCATGATCACTGAATTGCTGGACAAAACCCAGCGGAACGATGTTAAAGAGAAGGTCGCGGAGATTCAGGCCTTGATGAAAACCTATGCCGAACAGGTCAAGCTCGTGATGGACGGCACCAAGGCTTCGGGTGAGGCGGGCGTGAAACGCGAAGAAATGTTTCACAACGTGACCCAGGCGGCTACCCAGCTGGGCCAGGCTTCGCAGAAGATGGTGGTCTCGGTGGCCGAAGAGTCGGGCAAGGCCATCACCCTCCTGACCTTCCTGATGGCTATCGGCACGGCCGTGGCCATTGTGGTGAGCGCGGTCTTGTCGTTCTTCATCAGCCGGGGCATTACCGGCCCCATCAACCACCTCATCACCAGCCTGTCCGAAGGGGCCGAGGAAGTTGATTCCGCTTCCAGCCAGCTTTCCGCCGCCTCCGACACCCTGTCCTCCGGGGCCACGGAAAACGCCGCCGCCCTGGAACAGACCAGCGCCGCCCTGGAAGAGCTGACTTCCATGACCAGCCGCAACGCCGACAACGCCAATGAGGCCAACGCCCTGATGAGCCAGGCCAACCAGTCGGTGCGCAAGGCGGACGAATCCATGGTCGGGGTTATCCGGGCCATGGACGAAATTGGGGAGTCCGGCAACGCCATCAGCAAAATCATCAAAACCATTGACGAAATCGCTTTCCAGACCAACCTCCTGGCCCTGAACGCGGCTGTGGAAGCGGCCCGGGCCGGTGAAGCGGGCAGCGGCTTCGCGGTGGTGGCCGACGAAGTGCGCAACCTGGCCATCCGCAGCGCGGACGCCGCCAAAAACACCGCCGACCTCATTGAGGCCACCATCAACAACATCACCTCCGGCTCGGAGATGGTGAAAACCACGGCGGACAACTTCAAAACCGTGGAAAACCTGGCCGCCAAAGTGGCCGAACTCCTGGCCGAAGTCTCGGAAGCCTCCAAGGAGCAGACCCAGGGCATCGGGCAGATAACCACCGCCGTGATGGAAATGGACAAAGTGACCCAGGCCAACGCCGCTTCGGCTGAGGAATCCGCCAGCGCGGCCGGTCACCTGTCGCACCAGGCCGGGAACCTGTTGGAGGCCGTGGACGAACTGACCGAACTGGTGCGCGGCATCAGCGAACGCTCCGGCGGCCGTCAGTACGAAGCCAAG
The DNA here is from genome assembly GCA_031285975.1 of Candidatus Adiutrix sp. Taxonomy (GTDB): domain Bacteria; phylum Desulfobacterota; class Desulfarculia; order Adiutricales; family Adiutricaceae; genus Adiutrix. The sequence goes on from JAITVE010000164.1 coordinate 2,356, forward strand.
GCCGTGCCCGCGCCGAAGAAAACGCCCGCCCTGCCCGCCGGCCGGGCAAGCTCCGCGCCCAAGGCGAAGACCGGCGCTGACGACGACGACTTCGATTTCTAAACCATAACCGTCAGACCAAAAGCGGGGGCGCGATTCACTGGAATCGCGCCCCCGCCTGTTTCTGTCGCTCGCTTACGTCCCCCCATTATCGTCACACCGGCGAAGGCCGGGGTGACGGGGGCACAACGAAATGGCGAAAACAGTCAGCGGGTTGGCGGCCAGTCTTTAGATGACCAGCCCTAGATAATGTGCAATTCGGGCATCAAACCGTTGCGCTGGGCTATCCAGCGGCGGCAGAGGTCACCCATGGCCGTCAGGTCGCGGCACCATAAATCGGCCTTAATGTGCTCGAACACGGTTTCGTCCACCGCCCCGCCGCCGATGATGACCCCGGGCCGCTTAAAGCCCGCCGGAATAAGCGTCCGCAACTGGGTGACCGCCTTACTGAGGGCCGGGTAGCTGGTGCTGATGAGGATGGACAGGCCCACCAAATCAGGCTGCAGGCGGATGCTTTCCGCGAGATAGAGTTCCGGGGCCACATCCACCCCCAGGTCGTGCACCTCAAAACCGTTGGCGGTCAGGACTTCTTTCACCATGTCCTTGCCGAGGTCGTGAATGTCGCCCTCCACGGTGCCCAGCACCACCACCCCGGCTTTTTCCCGCTCCGGCACGGTGTGGGGCGAGCGGGCCGCCACCATGTGCAGCACCTGGCGCATAATTTCCCCGGCCATGACCAGCCCGGCCACGTAATACTCCCCGGCCTCATAGCGTTTCCCCACGGTGTTCAGCCCCTCCAGGGCCAGGTGGAGGATTTCTTTGCCCGACACTTTGTCCAAGAGGGCGGCGGCCACTTCCAGGCTCAAATCTTCGTCCAGGTCGGCCATCGCGGCCACCAGCCGCTGGCCGTCCTTATCGGCGCGGTTCGGGCGGCGGTTACTGGTTCGCGGGGCGGTGAAATGTTTTGTTTCCATACAGCACCTTCATCCGGCCGTCAGGAAGCGGCCGGGGTTCCGGCGGCGCCCCGCTCGGGAGCGTCGAACCACAGGCCGATTTTGGTTTTGAAGGACAGGAAAGGAAAGGGCACCAGGAAAAAGCCGCAGCCAATGCACTCGTCCTGGAAATTCCAAAACAGGTATTCCATGGCAAAGGCCGCGCTGCCCTCGGGCTGCCGCAGAAGCTCGGCCTCGCCCCGGTTGAGGGTCTTGGGCCGGGTTTCCAACTCGCCCTTTTTGACTAAAGTGTTGCTGGAGCCGGACAGGAGCCCCGACAGGGAAATAACGTCCAACTCGGCCTCCACCAGGGGCTGCCGGGGGTCATAGAGCAAATGCCCGCTCTGCAGGAGCACCGGGGCCCCGTCGCGCACCAAAAGGCGCAGCACGTGGATAAGCCGGGTCTGGAGCGGCACCCGCAGCTTGTCCGCCAGCCGCTCGTCAGCCTTGACGGTGTGGATGTTCAGCATCCGCACTTTGGTGTTGCCGCCCTGGGAGACCAGCTCAGCCAGCGGGCGCAGGCTGAAGCCCGAATTCTGCCAGTCAATGGCCCGCACAAACGTGCCGCGCCCCTGAAGCGGTTTCAAAAGCCCCTCGTCAGTGAGGATGCCGATGGCCCGGCGCACGGTCATGGGGCTGAGGTTGAACTGGCGGCCCAGGGTCACTTCCGGCGGAATCTGGCTGCCGGGCGGATAGGTGCCGTCGGCAATGCGGTAGCGGAGGTAGTTGGCCAACTGGGCATAGGCCGGTTCGGCTGAGGTTTTGGAGATGACGGCAGGGGCGGGCGACATGCGTTTGGTTGGGGCTCCCGGAAATTTTCTATAGTATTGCTGCTGAGGCAGGCGATTGCAAGGGGAAATCGCTAGTGCCCTGTAACTTTTTAAGTTACGGGGCACTGCGACCCGCGCTCAAGCGGGTCGCCGCCGCCATCGGCGGCGAGAGGAAAGCGAAAATCGCATTTTCGCTTTCCGATCCAGAGCTTAAAATTGCGCTGCTTTGAGCGTAATTTTAAGCGGTACAAGGTACTAGCATAGAAAGGCCCGCCCGCGGGCCGGATGGGAATGACGGACCATGATTTTGGAATGCGAAAATTGCGGCCATACGCCCGCCCACGCACACTGCCCCGCCTGTGACGAGGCCGTGCCGCAGTGGGCGAAATTCTGCCCTCACTGCGGCCGGGAAATGAAGCGCGAACAAGCGCCCGCGCCGGAGGGCGACCCCTTTGCCATGGAAAACCGCCGCCTCTGCCCCGACGGCAGTTGCATCGGCATCCTGGACGCCGACGGGCGCTGCGTGGTCTGCGGCAAAATGGAATAAGCCGCCCCTGTCCGACTTTTTCCAAGCCCCGAAAAAGGGGGCGGGGTGGGGCGGCGCACAGGTGAAAGCCCGTGCGGACAAAC
>JAITVE010000181.1 GCA_031285975.1 Candidatus Adiutrix sp.
CTGAAGCTCTTTTACACCAACCCCGAGGCCTGGGCGGAAAAAATGGCCGGCATCCACCTCGACGGCGTATGAGCCCCAAAGGGGCTTTACTCCGCCGGGACTGCGGCGATGCTCAAACGGTTCAGCCGAGTACAAGAGGCGTTGCCTCTCTCAGCGACCCATTGCCCCACATCGTCATTCCTGCGGAGGCAGGAATCCCTTCCCAGCAGGGCAGCTTGTCGGCGCCCCCTATCTTCCTCATTCTTCATGGCCTTCCACACAGCGAGGGGGAGAAGAACGCGGCAACGGCTTGGTCGGCACCATCATATGCCGCTGGCAATGGATACCGGCTTTCGCCGGTATGACGGCACGGGGATGCGGTGCGCCATATTGCCATTCCGCCTTCTCATTTTTTTAGGAGAATTCATATGCGAGATTCCCTGACAATCGTTATCGGCGGCGAAGCCGGGCAGGGGCTGGCCACGGTGGGCGAGCTGCTGTCCCGGATTCTGACCAGGGCCGGGCACAATTTCCTCACCTTTCAGGGCTACCACTCCCGCATTCGCGGGGGCCACAACACCTTTGCCCTGAAAATATCCCCCGCGCCCCTGGCCGGGCCCGAAGACGGGGCCGACCTCGTGCTCTCCCTCAACGAAGAAACCGACGTGGCGGACAGCCCCCGCCTGCGCCCCGGCGGCCTTCTGCTGGCCTGCGGCCCGGACGCACGTGCGCCGGAAGGCGTGGCTGCGCTGCCAGTGCCCTATGCGGAACTGTCCGCCCCACGAGAGCAAAACCTGGTTGCCCTGGGGCTCCTGACGGCCGCCCTGGCCCTGCCCCTGGCCGAAGCCGCCGAAGAAGTGGACAGGCTTTTTAAAGACAAGGGCGGCGATAAACCCCTGGCCGCCTTCAAGTCCGGCTACTACTGGGCCGAGGATAAAATCTCCGGGCAGTACGCGGTTTCCCCGGCCGCGCCGGGCCACCCGCCCCGCCTAGTCATCAACGGCAACGAGGCCCTGGCCCTGGGCGCGGCGGCCGGGGGCGTGAATTTCTGTTCCTTTTACCCCATGAGCCCGGCCACCACCGTCTCCCTGAGCCTGGCCGACTGGGCCGCCCAGGCCGGTTTGGTGGTGGAGCAGGCCGAAGATGAAATCGCGGCCATCAACATGGCCCTGGGCGCGGCCTACGGCGGGGCCTCGGCCCTGGTGGGCACTTCAGGCGGCGGCTTCGCCCTGATGTGCGAGGGGGTGAGCCTGGCGGCCATGATCGAAACGCCGGTGGTCATCGCTATCGTTCAGCGGCCCGGCCCGGCCACGGGCCTCCCCACCCGCACCGAGCAGGGCGACCTGAACCTGGCGCTTTATTCCGGCCACGGCGAGTTTCCCCGGGCCATCCTGGCCCCGTCCTCCACCGAGGAATGCTTCACCCTGGCCGCCCGCGCCGCCCATCTGGCCGAAGAATCCCAGGGGCCGGTTTTCATCCTCTCGGATCAGTTCCTGGCCGACTGCACCCGCCCCGTGCCGCCCTTTGATTTCGCGGCCCTGCCGCCCCCTGTGGACACCGCCGAGGCCCACCGTGTGGCTGAAACCGCCCTCCAGCCGGGTCAGCCCTATCAGCGCTACCGGGACGACCTGCCGGGCGGCCTCTCGCCGCGCCTCTTGCCGGGCTTTTCCGACCACCTCGTCCCCGCCGACAGCGACGAGCACGACGCCGACGGCCACCTCACCGAGGATTTAGCCTGGCGGGTGCGTATGCAGGACAAGCGGATGCGCAAAATGGGCGCCCTGCGGGAACAGGCCCTCGCCCCGGATTATCAAGGGGACGGGCAGCCGGACGTGCTGCTGGTTTCCTGGGGCTCCACCAAGGGCGCGGCCCTGGAGGCCCTGAACCTTTTGGCCGGGCGTGGGGAAAAGGCCGCGCTCCTCCATTTCAACCAGCTCTATCCCCTGCGGCCCGAGGACTGGCTGCCCCGCCTGGAAGCGGCGCGCCGGGTCGTCTTTGTGGAGGGCAACGCCACCGGGCAGTTCGCGCAGCTGGTGCGGGGCGAGTGCGGCTTCGCCCCGGCCCAGTGCGTGCTCCGCTACGACGGCCTGCCCCTCACCGCCGCCTATATTCTGGACGCTTTGGAGGTGCCCCATGCCTGAATTCAGCAAAACCTATCTGGAACCGGCCTGGTGCCCGGGCTGCGGCAACTTTTCCATCCGCGAGGCCGTGCTGAAAGCCTTAAACGACAGCGGCCTGAAAAAGCGCGAAGTGGCCTGGGTTTCCGGCATCGGCCAGGCCGCCAAAATGCCGCATTACATTGAAACCAACTTCTTCAACGGGCTCCACGGGCGCTCCCTCCCCGCCGCCACCGGCCTGAAGCTGGCCAACCCCTGGCTCAACGTCATTGTGGAAAGCGGCGAGGGCTGCCACTACGGCGAAGGCGGCAACCACTACCTGGCCGCCCTGCGCCGCAACATCGGCCTGACGGTGCTGGTGCACGACAACCAAATTTACGGCCTCACCAAAGGCCAGGCCAGCCCCACCACCGAGGTGGGCCAGGCCACCAAAAGCACCCCCCAAGGCGTTTTCAACCAGCCTTTCCGCCCCCTGACCGCCGCCGTCAGCGCCGGGGCCGGTTATGTGGCCCGAGGCTTTTCCGGCGAGATAGACCACCTGGCCCAGCTCATTCTGGAAGCCGTCCTCTACCCCGGCCTGGCGGTGGTGGATATCCTGATGCCCTGCGTCTCCTTCAACAAAGTCGGCACCTTTGCCTGGTACAAAAGCCGCGTCCAAAAGTTGCCGGAAAGCTACAACCCCAAAGATAAGTCCGCTGCCCTCGCCACCGCCGAGCAATGGGGCGAAAAAATCCCCATTGGCCTCATCTACTGGCGCGACCCTTCCGAAAACCCGCCCCTGGAGCGCAAAATAGCCGCCGCCCGGGGCCGCGAGTCCCTCCCCGCCCTCGCCGGGAACCCGCCCCAGCGGGCGCAGTTGGAAGCCATCATGAATAAGTTGGTGTATTAGAGCATTTTGCAATTTACCTGCCTTTAGTAAATTGCAAAATACGCAAACATCCGGG
>JAITVE010000375.1 GCA_031285975.1 Candidatus Adiutrix sp.
CTGCTGAATGGGAAAATTAGCTTGGCAAGCCCTCGAAGGGCTCTGAAAAAAGCGTGGCAACTGGCTGATTTTTAAAAAATTATCAATGATTTCAATAAAAACAATATGCGTCAGCCCTGGCCTGAATGGAAGATTATACCACTTTGCATCGCTTCTGTGCTATACTGAAGAAATCGGGATAGAGCGTTGGGGCCCGCCCGCGCTTTCCGATGTGCCCGCCTGATTCTGGGCCGTTCCCGCCCCCACAATATAACAAATATGAGGTTCATAATGATACACAGGAAGACCAAAATAGTGGCCACCATCGGGCCGGCTTCGTCCGATCCCGAGGTGTTGTGGCGCATGATCCAGGCTGGGCTGAACGTGGCCCGCCTCAATTTTTCCCACGGCAAGCCCGAGGAGCATCGGAAAATGGTGGAGCTCTTGCGCTCCTTCGGCCAGGATAGGGGGACGGAAATCGGCATTCTCCAAGACCTTTCCGGCCCGAAAATACGCCTCGGCAACATCCGCGACCGCGTGCTGGAACAGGGCTCCATCATTAAGCTGGCCCCCGGCACGGAAGAGAGCGGCGACGCCCTGCCGGTGGGCTACCAGTACCTTTTGGAAGACGTGACCGTGGGCGAGCAGGTGCTGCTGTTCGACGGCAAAATCGACCTCCAGGTAGTGGGCAAGGACGACAAGTGCCTGTCCTGCAAGGTCATCATCGGCGGTCCCATCAGCTCCCACAAGGGCGTGAACTTGCCGAACAGTGAACTCCGCATCCCGGCCTTCACCGAAAAAGACCGGGCCGACCTCACCGTGGGCCTCGAAGCCGGGGTGGACTTTGTGGCCATGAGCTTTGTCCGCACTGAAAAAGACCTCATCCCCGCGCGGGAGATGATCGCCCGCAGCGGCCGCCCGCCGCTGTTGATCGCCAAGATTGAAAAACCCCAGGCCGTGGAGTCCATCGACGCTATTTTGGAAGTGGCCGACGGCATCATGGTGGCCCGCGGTGATTTGGGTGTGGAAATGCCCATTGAGGAAGTTCCGGCCACCCAGAAAAAACTTATCCGGGCCGCCCGCCGCCGGGGCAAGCTGGTCATCACCGCCACCCAGATGCTGGGCTCGATGGTCACCAACCCCCTCCCCAGCCGGGCCGAAGTCACCGACGTGGCCAACGCCATCCTCGACGGCACCGACGCGGTGATGCTTTCCGAAGAAACCGCCGTGGGCCAGTTCCCGGCGGACGCGGTGGCCATGCTGGACAAAATCTCCCGCCGCACCGAGCCCGTTATGGACAACCGCCGCTTCCTCATGGAAGAGCAGTGCGAGATGCTTGACCCCACGGCCTGCGCCATCACCCGCGCCGTGGCCATTTTGGCGGACGACCTGAAATCCAAGGCCATTGTGGCCGCCACCCAGGGCGGCTCCACGGCCCGGCTGGTTTCGCACCTGCGCCAGCCCGTGCCGGTGATCGGCCTGACCTCCAACCCCGCCACCTACCGCCAGCTCACCCTGGCCTGGGGCGTTATGCCCGCCCTCATCCCCCCCTGCGATTCCATGGTGCTGCTGGAACAGCTGGCCAGCGAATGGATCGTCCGCAACCACATCGCCGGCAAAGGCGACCGGGTTTTCATCACCTGCGGTATGCCGCTGCAAACGTCAGGCACCACCAACATGGTGAAAATAATGGACGTGGGGGAATCCTCCGGCTTCTGACAAATCCCCCGGTCGAGTAGACGACAAGCGGGCGCGGAATCACTTTCCGCGCCCGCTTGGTTCATATCAGTTAAGAATTCTTCTGCCGTATTTGCACCGAAATCTTATTCGGGTCATACACGTAAAAATACCGTGACGCCGCGTCAGGGCTGCGGATATCGGACGGGGCCAGCCCCTTGCTTGTCGCCAGGGCATGTGTTGCATCCAAGTCATCCGCTTCAAAACAGAGAAAGAACCCTTCGCGCTCAAAGGCCTGCATGTGCGGCCTGTTGACAAGCTCAACCTGAGTTCCGCCCTGCGCGTCCGCCAAAAAGGCCAGTTTGCTGTCCTCCCCGCTGACTCTGCGGACAACAGACAGCCCGATGACCGACTCGTAAAACTCAATGGACTTTTCCAGTTCCTGAGTGCGTATGCCGACTTGTCTAAAGTGCATTTTTTCCTCCTTGTTTCCCATGACATCATTGCCGCATGTTCAAAGACAGACCAAAGATTGTGCGCAACAAACCGCCTGCGAATATTTTTACCGTACTGCGAAGGTTTTTTCAAGGGACTTTCACTGCGTTTTTACGAAATCCTGCACCGCCAACACAAGGCGGGCGCGGAACCCACGATCCGCGCCCGCTTCGCACTATCTTCGCGCAGCCGTTAATCTTTCAGCAAATCCGGGTCGATGTCCAGGTCGGGGCAGCCGTTGACCAGGATGGTCATTTCCACCATCACATCGTGCAGGTCGCCCGCCGCGTTGGCCAGTTCCCGTGAGGCGGAGGAGGTGGCTTCCGAAGATTCGGAGTTGGCCCCGGCCACCTTGTTGATTTCGTTGACGGCCTTGCCGACCTGCTCAATGCCGATGAACTGCTCTTTGCTGGCCCCCGCGATTTCGTCGATCAGCTGGCTCACCACGCTGGAACCCTGGCGGATGGTGGTGAAACTTTCGGACAAGAGCCCCGTGATGCGCACGCCGTTGCCGACGCGGGTGACGGTGCTGTTTATCAGGCTGTTGGTGTCCCCGGCCGCCTGGGTGGAGCGCTGGGCCAGATTCCGCACCTCGTCGGCCACCACGGCGAAGCCCTGCCCGGCTTCGCCCGCCCGGGCCGCTTCCACCGAGGCGTTCAGGGCCAGGAGATTCGTCTGGAAGGCGATGCTCTCAATGGTTTTGATGATGGCCCCGATTTTACCGGCCGATTCGCTGATCTCATTCATGGCCACCACCATGTCGTCCACCAGCTTGGAGCCCTCGGTGATGTGGTGATCGACCACCTGGTTTTCGCTGTTGGTTTTGCTGGAGTTTTCGGCGTTCTGGTTAATCATGGCCGTCATTTCTTCCAGGGCGGCCGAGGTTTCCTCCAGGGACGTGGCCTGGATGGAGGCTCCCTTGGCCAGGGCGTCGGAGGAATGATTAATGTCCTTCACCGCCATGCGCACCTGTTTGAAACTGTCGTTCATGCGATCCATCACCGCGCAGAGGACGGTGTTGATGGAATGGGCCGTCAGGGTGCCGCCGAGAACCACCAGGATAATCGTTCCCAGCATCAGCGCGCCCACCGTGAGGTAGAATTTTTTCTGGGTCTGTTCGACAATGGTGGAAGGCATACCCAGGAAATACATGCCGATGACCGCATCTGAGCTGTCCCGCACGGGCCAGTAGACGGTATCGTAGTTGCCGCCCAGGATGACGTTTTTATCATGGAATTCCTGGCCCTGCCGCAGCACCCGTTCAATCACCACGGGGTTGGTCATTTTGGTGCCGATGGCCCGCTGCCCGTTGCTGACAATGGTGGTCATGGAGCGGGTGTCGTCGCGGAAAATGGTGAATTCCACCCCGAACATGCTTTTCAGCTCATCCAGAAAACTTTCCGTGAACGGGAACACCCCGGCCACCAGTTGCCCCAGAGGCACCCCCCGGCTGTCGCGGAGCGAGGTCACGTATTTGATGTCGATTTTACCGTCGCTGGTGGCGGCGGGCACAGCTTTGTCCTGGGCGGTTTTGGCAAGCAGGGTGCCCGGGTTGAGGGGAGTCTCCAGGTTTTTGCTCTGGCTGATGAAGACCGGCTGCCCTGAAGTATCGAACACGGCCAGGTAATCCAACTCGCCGTCGTCCAGGTACAGCTTAATCTGGCTGTCAAAGGCCGCCTTGTTTTTTTCCGCGACCGCCGCCTGCACCTCGGCATTTTCCGCCAGCGTGCTTCCCAGCTTGCCCAGGTCGCTGATTCGGGTGGCGATAATGTGCTCCGAACCTTTTTTGAAGGCCGACAGGGAAAGGTTGGTCATTTGCACATAAACTGGGGAGGTGACAAAATAAACAGCCGCAGCGATCACCGCAGCGGGCACAATGCCCGCAATCAGGCAGGTGAGGAGGATTTTTGTTTTAAATTTCATGGCGTATCCCTCAGGTGGGTTTTCAGGTGGCGTCTGAACATTGAGGCGGCATGGAGAGGCGGAAGGAGGAATAAAAGCGAAGGAGGACTATCATGAAATAATCCTGACTAGAGGATACAGAAATTTTCAAAGATTGTCAATTTATATAAGTGGAATATTTGTAAAATATTGGTAATGGCGCCCTGGAAGGGAGTCTGCCGTCGTCATGTCGGCGAGGGCCGGTGTGTGGCCCGGCTTTTGCCGGGGTGACTTTTTTATAGCAAGCCTTCGGAGAGCACTAAATTGTCGCGGTGGATGATTTCGTCGGAGTGGGTGTAGCCGAGGAGGGAGAGGATGTGGCGGCTGGGGCGGCCCATGATTTTTTCCACTTCGGCGGAGGTGTAATTGCAGAGGCCCAGGCCGAGGGTGCGGCCCTGTTCGTCGGCGATGGTCACCGCGTCCCCGGCGGCGAAACTGCCGGTGAGGGACACAACGCCTCCCGGGAGCAGGCTCTTGCCCTTGGCGGTCAGGGCTTGGGCGCAACCGGCGTCCACCGTGAGGCGGCCTTTGGGGCGGCTGGCGAACGCCAGCCAGTTTTTTTTGCCGGGGAGGCGTTTGCGGCGGGGTTTGAAAAAGCTGCCGACCGCCTGGCCGTCGATGATTTTCAGCAAAACATCGCGCAGGCCGCCGGAGGCGATAACGCTGGCCACCCCCTGCTCGGACAGGCGCTTGGCGGCGCGGAGCTTAGTGTACATGCCGCCAGTGCCGAAGGGGCCGCCGTCCCCGGCCAGGGCCAGCAGGGCCGGGGTCACTTTCTCCACTTCGCTGATGAGCGCGGCTTCGGGGTTGTGGCGGGGGTCGCCGTTGTAGAGGCCGTCGATGTCGGTGAGGTTGACGAAGAGGTCGGCTTCCACCAGGGCGGCCACCAGCCCGGCCAGGGTGTCGTTGTCCCCGACTTTCAGTTCCTCCAGGGCCACGGTGTCGTTTTCGTTGATGAC
>JAITVE010000015.1 GCA_031285975.1 Candidatus Adiutrix sp.
GGGGCCAGGCCCAAGCCCAGGCCGGTATAGATGAGCCGGGCCGCCGACCAGGGGGGCCTGGCCTGGGGCGGGCGCGGGGCGCTGTCCTCGGGGGCGCTGGGCAACATGGCGGTCAACCGCTGTAATCCACAGTGGAAAATTTCACCGGCACGATGAAGCCGGTCTCAGCCCCGCCGCCTTCCCGGTTGGCTAAAATCAGGCGGCCGCCCAACAGGGAGGTCAGGCTGGAAGCCAGGCTCAGGCCCAGGCCCAGGCCCCCGTGGCGGCGGTTCATGGAGCCGTCGCCCTGGCGGAAAAGGTCGCGGCGGTTGATGAGGCTTTCGTCCAGCCCCGGCCCGTTGTCCTGCACCATGCAGCGCAGCCAGGGGCCGCCCTCGTTGACGGTCACGTCGGCTTTCAGGCTGACTTCGCCTTTGTCGGCCACGAATTTAATGGCGTTGTGCAAGAGTTTTTCCAGGGCCATGACAATGAGGTTGTAGCCGCCTTCCAGCACCACGTCACCGCGTTCACTGGTGTCCACGGCCAGCTTCACGCCCTTGGCCTCGGCGGCGGCGGCAAACTGGCGGGCCAGGGTGTTCAGGAGCAGGTTGGGGCTGAACTGGGCCAGGTCGCTGCTCAGGCGGCGGGCCTCAAGGTTGCTCAGGGTGATGAGGTCGTTGACGATGGAAAACAGGCCGTCGGCCGCGTCTTTGGCCAGGCCGAGGTTCTGGCGCAGTTCCTCCCCCGCCTCCTCGTCGTCCACAGCCATGGAGAGCATCCCGATGATGATATTCAAAGGGGTGCGCAGTTCGTGGCTGATGTTGGACAAAAATTCGTTTTTGGCTTTGGAGGCCAGCTCCGCCTCTTTGCGGGCCTTTTGGAGAAAGGCTTCCGTATCGCGGTCGCGGCAGGGCTCAATGAGGAAGGCCTCCATGCGGTCAGCCGGGCCCAGGGGGCCGCCCAGGCTGGCCCGGGCGCTGACTTCCAGGGTCAGTTCCCGCCCGTTCAAGCTGCGCCCGCGCAATAGCCAGTCGTGCACCGTGCCGTTTTTGAAGAGCGCTTCGTAAAACGGGGCCAGGGCTTCAACCTGAAAATGGGCGCGGAGGAACTCGCCGTTTTTCATGAGTTCCTCCACCTCGCGGCAGCTCTGGTAGCCGAAAACCGCCGCCAGGGCCTGGTTGGCCATGAAGAGCCCCTGCGCCCGCTCCACGATGAGCACGGGCACCAAAGCGTTCCGCAGCATTTCGTGGGAAGCGTCGGCCCGCACTGTGTCCCGCGTCGTGTCCATCACGGCCTCAATTCCCCGGAAAATCACGGCTTGAGCAGCGCGGCCACGGGTTTCAAGCCGTAGGGCGAACCCTGCTCAATGGCGGTCAGCACCGCGCCGCCGCCGGTGAAAAAGTAATAGGAGGGGTCGTCCAGGGCCCGCAGATACAGGCCCGGCTGAAGATTTTTCAGTTCGGTGAGGGTGTCCCCGCCGCCGTAGAGTTTCAGGGCGGTTTTGTTTTCGCCAATCTGGCCGTACATGCGGGCGCTGCCTTCGCCGAAGTTGGGGGTGAAGCCCATGACCGCGTTGATGAAAATGGTTTTGGCCTTGGCCAGCGGCCTGGCCAGGCGCGGGTCGTCGAAGGATTCCGGGGCCACGTCGAGGAAGTAGGCGTATTTCTGGCCGGGCTTGAAGTCGGCCACTTTCACCACCCGGCACTGGCCCGGGTCGCGGCGGTCAAGCACCTTGGATTCCACCAGGGCGCCGGGTTCCAGGATTTTCCCGCTCTTGTCTTTCTCCACCAAACCTTTGGCCAGGTCAACGTCTTCCTGGGCCACCCCCGCCACCTCAATGCCGTATTTGGCGCAGAGGAAGGCGTTATAGATAACGCCGCCGAGAATCAGGTAATCCACCCGTTCATAAAGCTCGTTTAGGGGCCCGATTTTGGTGTCGTATTTTGACCCGGCCACGATGGCCACAAAGGGGGCCTCGGCCTTCAGAACCCGTTCCAGGTTCAGGAGTTCCTTCTGCATCAGGAACCCGGCGCAGGCGGGCAGGGCCTTGGCCACGTCATAGGTGGAGCAGTGGGCCTGCCAGGAGCCGAAGGCGTCGTTGACGTAGAGGTCGGCCAGGCCCGCCCATTCGGCGGCCAGGGCGGCCGTTTTCCCGTCTTTGGATTCCTCCCCGGCGAACCAGCGGCTGTTGGGGAGGTAGAGCCCCCCGATTTTGCGGGCTTTGAGGTCGCGCAGCAGCGGCTCCATGACTTTTGCGTCCACCGAAGTGATGCCCAATTCCGGGTCGGCGGCCAGGGCCGGGATGCGGAAATCAGCTTCCAGCTTGCGGTTGAGGTAATCCACCACGGGCTCGACGGCGGTGCCGGGGCCGCTGGTGATGTGCCCGGTTTTTTTGTCGCGGGTGCGCCCCACGTGGGTCATGAGGATGGGATAGCCGCCCCGCGCGGCGATGTAATGGATGAGGCCAAAGGTGGAATCAATGCGGAAGGCGTCCTTGATGACGCCCTTTTCCACGACATTGTGATCGACCCTGGCCAGCACCACTTTGCCCGCCAGATCAAAGTCCTGAATCCGAGGCAGTTTCGCGTTCAATCCGCTCATCATCCATCCTCCTTTTTATTCCACTGCGGGACGGTGCGCGTCCCCAAACCCGGCCCTCCCTCTTCGTCATTCCTGCGGAGGCAGGAATCCATTTCCAGAGAAGCAACTGTTTGCCGACAAGGTCTTTCCCTGGCAATGGATTCCAGCTTTCGCCGGAATGACGGCACGGGGGAGCAGCGTTATTTTATGTTCTATTGATTCTTTCCCGCCGCTCAGTCCGCAAATTCAGAGCCGCACCAGGGGCAGAACTTAAAATCCGCGCTGGTGAGCTGTTCGTGGCAATTGTTGCAGATGAGGGTCATTTCCTCGGCGCAATAGGGGCAGTAGGTGAAACTTTTGAAAAGCTGCTTGTGTTCCGGGGTCAGCCCGACCATCTTTTCGGCGCAGTCGGTTTCCTGGCAAACCTTGTCAACGCCGGCTTTTTTCTTCTCGCTCATGTGTGTTTCCTCGTTTTGGGGCGCAAATATTCGGCCACGTATGGTATAGCTATAACCCTACCAACTATACACCATTGCCGTTATAAAATCAAAGTGTCAGCCCATAAATATGCCTAAAATCACGGCATAGACCAATGCGGGCAGGAGGTTGGAAATGGCGATGGGCTTTACGCCGATTAAGTTCGTGCCAATGCCCACGATCATCAGCCCGCCGGTGGAGATGAGGGTGGCCCGGAGCCCTTCGGTGAGATAGGGCGCGGCCACGCCCGCCAAAAGGGTCAGCGCCCCCTGATAAATAAGCAGCGGCACAGCCGAGGCCACCACGCCGGAGCCGTAGGCGGCGGCCAGCATCATGGTGATGCAGAAATCGAGGATGGACTTGCTGTAGAGCGTGGCCCGGCTGCCGCCGAGGCCTTCTTCCAGGCAGCCCACCAGGCCCATGGCCCCAATGCAGATAATGAGGCTGGAAGTCACCAGGCCTTCGGTGAACTTTTCGTTTTTAGAGCGCAAAAGCCGCTTGACGGCCTCGCCTCCGCGCGTCAGGCGGTCGGTGAGGTTCAACGCCTCGCCGGTGACGATGCCCAGAACGCAGCTAAAGATGACCGGCAATAAATCCTGGGCGGCCCAGGCCATTTTGAGGCCGATCAAGAGCACGCAGAGCCCCAGCACCTGGAACAGGGAATCGCGCAATTTTTCGCTCAGAATCCCCCCCACCCAGAGCCCCAAAAGGGCCCCGGCGGCCGCCGCCCCGGCGTTGACTATAGAGCCTATCGGCATGACCATTTTCGTACCTCCGCCAACCCCATCCGCAACAATGGAGAAAGGCGGCCCTCCGGTGGAGGGCCGCCTCAAACTGAATGGCGGGGACGACGGGATTTGAACCCGCGATCTTCTGCGTGACAGGCAGACGTGTTAAACCGCTTCACTACGTCCCCGCGAGAACCAAACATTTATACTAAATAGCTCAGCAGAAGTCAACAAAAATTTTACAGCAGTTGCGGCCTTACAAAATACCCCTTGCCAAAGCCTTGCGCTTTCAATTCCGCCAAAGCCCCTATGGGGAACAGGCGATTGCGGGCCTCGTGGCCGAAGGGGGCGCGGCAGAGGACGGGGCCAGCGAAGTCGGCGGCGGCTTCTTTCAGCAGGCGGCGAACTTCCGCCGGGGGGCCGCAACGGGTGAAAGCCCCGAACACCAGACCGGCGGCACGTTCCCAAATCGGGCTCTGGCGGAGGGTGGTGAGGAGGCGGTCCAGGCGGTAGGGGGGCTCGTCGATATCCTCCACCAAAAGAATCGCCCCCGTGAAATCCGGCAGCCAGGGGCCGGAGGCCAGGGCCGTCAAAAGGGTCAGGTTGCCGCCCAGAAGGGGGCCCTCCGCGTGGCCGGGCTTGAGGATATCGCGGGGGGCAAACGCCCAGCCGCCGGAGCGGTCGCCGCTGGTGAGCGCGCGGCGCAGGTCGGCCTGGCTGGGGCGGTCGGCCAGCTGCCCGGGCGCGGCTTTGCCCAGGGAGACCACCATAGGCGCATGGTAGCCCGCCACCCCCGAGGCCTGGAAGCGGGCCAGGTGCAGGGCCGTCAGGTCGGAAAAGCCAAAGATGGGTTTGGCGGGCCAGCGGCTCCACAGCGGTGCCAGCGCGGGCAAAAGCCGCTGACAGCCAAAGCCGCCCCGTACGGCCATCAGGCCGTCCACGCTCTCGTCTTCCATCAGTTCGGCCAGCACGGCCAGGCGGTGGGCGTCGTCCCCGGCCAGATAGCGGTCGCGGCGGCCTAATTTTTTGGGAATTTTGACCGTGAGGCCCCAGGAACGCAGCATCGCCGCGCCCCGCTCCATCTCCCCCCGGTCAAAGGCGTGGGCCGGGGCGAACAGCCCGATGGCCGCGCCGGGCTTCAAAGCAACGGGCCAGGAGGCCCCGGCGGGCAGCCGGTCAGTCCATCTGAGGGTAGGGCGGGGTATCATGCCCCCCAGGCCATTTCGTTGTAAATGATTTTCAGGCCTTCCAGGGTCAGGTCGGGCAACACTTCCTCAATTTGCTCGGACTCGGAGGCGATGAGGGAGGCCAGGCCGCCGGTGGCCACCACTTTGGCCGGGCCCAGCTCTTTTTTGATCCGGGCGGCTAAACCGTCCACCAGGCTCATGTAGCCGTAAATCAGGCCCACGTTGATGCTGGCAATGGTGTTGCGGGCAATGGCCCGCGGCGGCAGGTCAAACAGTTCCAGCTTCGGCAGGCGGCTGGCCTTCTGGAAGAGGGCCTCGGCCGAGAGCCGCAGACCGGCCGCGATGGCCCCGCCCAGGTGCTCGCCCTTGGCGGAAATGCAGTCAAAGGTGGTGGCCGTGCCCATGTCCACCACGATGAGGCTGGTGTGGAAGCGGCGATAGGCGGCGATGGAGACGGCTATGCGGTCTGCGCCCATTTCCGTGGGGTTGTCGTAAAAAACCGGCATGAGGGTCTGGCGGTGGGCTTCCAGGAAAATGGGGCGGAGCTTGACGTATTTGGCCCCGAAGCGTTCCAGCGCGGGGCGCATGGGCGGCACCACGCTGGCGATGATGAAGCCGTCCACCTGCTCAAAGGTGAAGCCCTCAGCGGCGAAGAGCCCGCCAATGACCAGGCCCAGTTCGTCCAAAGTGGATTCGCGGCGGGTGGACAGCCGCCAGTCGGCCCGGAGCTCATCGCCCTCCCAGAGGCCCAGATTAATGTTGGTGTTGCCCACATCCATAGTAAACAGCATCGGCATTCTCCTCACATAGGATCAGTTCAGCCCAGTTCGCGGCCCACCAGGTCGGCGGTTTCCTCGGCCAGCCGAGTGATTTCGCCTAAATTTTCACCCTCAATCATCACCCGCACCACCGGCTCGGTGCCCGAGGGGCGCAGCACAATGCGGCCCTTGGCCCCGAGATGGGCGGCCACGGCGGCCACCTGGGCGGCGATGGCCGCGTTGCGCCCGGCCTCGGTGGGGCGGGTGGCGCTGACATTTAAGAGAATCTGCGGCAGGGGCTCCATCAGGCGGGCCAGTTCGGCCAGGGGGCGGCCCTCTTCCTTCATGGCCACAATGGTTTGCAGCGCGGCCAGAATGCCGTCGCCGGTGGTGCCGTGATCCAGGAAAATGAGGTGGCCGGACTGCTCGCCGCCGAAATTCAGGCCGTCCCGCCGCAGCCGCTCCACCACGTAGCGGTCGCCCACGGGGGTGCGCACCAGGCCAATGCCCGCCTCGCTCAGGGCTAT
>JAITVE010000064.1 GCA_031285975.1 Candidatus Adiutrix sp.
TGCGGCCCGACAGCAGGAAGGCGGGCAGGGCCAGCAACACGAAGTTGAAGAGCGGGGAACTCATGGTGTGGGGGATGAAGGAAATGTCCAGCCCGGGCGACAAGAGCAGGTAAATCAGCCCGGGAATGCTCAGGCAAAAAGCCAGCGGCACCCCGGCGAAGAGGAACACCAGGAAGGCAGCGGCCATAATGAATAAGGTTCCGTACATAGCCGCTCCTTTCAGGCTTTGTCGCCCGCGCCGAAGCGGAGTTCGGTGAGCAGGTCGTACAAATAGGCGAAAAACATGTAGAACGAGCAGATGGCCACGGGAATGTAGGACACGGTGCGGGGGATGCCCAGGGCCACGGTTCTGGCGTAAATGGTCTTGGGCAGGAATTTCACGGCCCCGCCGAACAGCACCACCAGAAAGACCAGCACTAAAATCAGGGTGACGATTTTCACTGTTCTGGCCGCCTTCGGGCTGACTTTGGCCACGATGTAGTCCACGCAGATGTGCCGCCGCTGCTGGGCCGCCACCCCGGCGCCCATGAACGACAGCCACACGAACAGCACGGTGCAGAGTTCTTCCGTCCAGTCAAAGGGGTGGCCGAAAAAGCGGGTAATCACCCCGGCCGTCATGGAGACCACAATGGCGAACAGGGCGGCCGCGCCAATATGCAACTGGATTTTCGCTCCCCAGTCAACGATGAGCTTTAAAACCTTCATGGTAATGATGTGTCCTCTTCTGTGTTCAATAGATGTCCCCAAAATCTCACGGCGCGAACGGAAGTCGGGGCGGGGGGCGGTGAGGGGAGGCTGGCCGGAGGGCATGTCGGCCGCCCTCCGGCCCAAAGGCCCAGCCCGGCGAAAGCCCGCGAAAGCGTCTTCTGCCGGGCTGGAAGTCTTACTTCATCTGGCCGATTTTCTCATACAGGCCTACGGGCCACAGGCCCTTCTTTTCCAGTTCCTGGGCGCGGAGGGCCACGGCGGCCCGCAGAGGCGCGACGTCCATTTCGATGAACTCGACTCCGGCCTTCTTCATTTCCGCGACGTATTCATCCACCTTCAGGGCGTTCTGCGTGGTGTACCATTCGCCGACTTCCTTGCCGACGGTGATCAGGAGATTCTGCTGTTCCGGGGTCAGGGACTGGAACTTGCTGTCGTTAATCATGATGACCATGTTGTCGCGGATGTGCTCGGTCAGGGTGATATGCTTGGCGGGCTCGAAGAATTTAGAGGTATACACCATGTCCAGCGGGCTTTCGCAGGCGGCCACCACGCCCTGCTGCAGGGCCAGGTAGGTTTCGCCCCAGGCGATTTGCACCGGGCTGGCGCCGATGGCGGAGACGGATTCCAGATAGCCGCGAATATCGGGCACGCGCTGCTTGAGGCCCGCGAAGTCGGCCAGGCTGCGCAGCGGCTTGGTGGAGACCGTGGAGCGGGGCTGGCGGACGTAATTGTTGGCCACCACGCGCACGCCCTGCTGTTTCATGAAGCGGTCTTCAAAGTCCTTCATGACGTCGCTGTTGAGATAACTTAAATAATGGGCCTGGTCGCGGAACAGGAAGTACATGGACTCCACGTTTTTGTCCGGCACGAAGGTGCCCATGAAGGAGCCCGCGTCAAAGAACATGTCCTGCGAGCCCATGCTGGTGGCCTCAATCTGGGTGGTGGCGTCGCCAAGCTGCTGGGCGGGATACCACTGGAGGTCGATTTCGCCGTTGCTGCGCTCGGCGAGAAGCTGGGAATAGCGCTGCATGGCGATGGACGAGGTGTCGTCCGCGGGCTGGATGCCGCCCAGTTTCAGGGTGACCTTGGCCGCGAAGGCGGGGGTCAGCCCGGCGAAGGCAAAGACACAGGCGAGGCTAAGAATGGCGAGGGTTCTGGTCAGGCATTTCATGTTTTACGCTCCTGATGGTTCGTCGCATACGCGCTCTGGTTAGGCGAAGGGCGGCGGGCCGCTGGCGGCCCCGCCGGAAATAGCCGTTGGCAACGATGTACCCGGAGGCCTCGCGCCAAACTGAGAGTAGTCCTATCCCACCCGCCTTTTTCAGCTCGAAGGCGGTTATCAATAATATAAACAAGTTGCCATACTATAGCATTGTTCCCCGCCCCCGGTCAAGCTCTAAGGGGCCATCTCCCCATATATTTACATAATCCGACAATCATTCTATCCGATTATCGCTTTTTGTGGGCTGGCGGCAGGGCGGCGCGGGCGGCCGTGGTCGGCATATTGTGCCGGGGCGACCGGGGCGGCCGGGGCGGGCTTCATCAAAAACGGGGAAAGCGCTTGAGATATGGGTGAAGGGAAAAGTGGCATGTAGATTGCTTATTAAGGCGGCGTGGAAGTGAGCGTCACTATTTTGTCGCCCGGACAATAAGGAGAATATCATGATGAAATCAATGCTTATCGTTTTGCTGGCGGCTGTTCTGACCGCCGGTTGCGCCTCCCCGAAAATTGCCAAGCCCAGCCCCTCGGCCAACCAGGAGGCCGCCCTGCGCAATCCCCCGGTGGAAAATTATCCCACCCCGGCCATCCGCAGCGAGGGCTCCCTGTTTTCGGACGATTCCCGGCTTGACCTCTTCGCGGACATGAAAGCCCGGCGGGTGGGGGACGTCATCACCATCACCATCACGGAAACCTCGCGGGCCAATAAAACCGCCGCCACCACCCTGGATCGTTCCAACGCCTTAACCGGCGAGGTCAACACCATCCTGGGCCAGGGCGCGGGCAATGTGGGCGGCCTGGGCCGCATGTTCAACCTCGACGTGAGTTCCGACATGAGCTTCAGCGGCAGCGGCAGCACCAACCGCAACGAGAGCATGACCGCCAGAATGACCGCCCGCGTCATCCAGGTGCTGCCCAACGGCAACCTGGTGGTGCGCGGCTCCCAGGAAATTATGGTCAATAACGAAAAACAGTACATCACGGTGCAGGGCGTGGTGCGGCCCTCCGACATCGGCGCGGATAACAGCGTCCTGTCCTACCGCATTGCCGACGCCCGCATCGACTACACCGGCGAGGGCGACGTGAGCTCCAAACAGCGCGAAGGCTGGCTCTCCAGATTCTTCAATGTCGTGTGGCCTTTCTAAGCCCCAAAGGGGCTTTACTCCGCCAAGCCTCGCTGATGTACCAACGGTTCAGCCGGGTACAGGCTGCAAAGCCCCTCAAAGTTTAACAGTGTGAAAGCGCGGGTCGGCCTCCCGGCCCGCGACCCCGGATACAGGTGATCGTATGAAAAAGTTCTTCATGATACTGATGCTGATGTTGCTGGCCGTGCCGACCTCTTCGGCCTGGGCCATACGCCTCAAGGAACTGGTGACTTTTGAAGGCGTGCGCCCCAACCAGATTTGGGGCTATGGCCTGGTGGTGGGCTTAAACGGCACCGGCGACAAGGACAAAGTGCAGATCACCAACCAGGGTATCGCCAACATGATGGAACGCATGGGCATGACCCTTGACCCCGGCAGCCTGAAGATTAAAAACGCCGCCGCCGTCATGGTCACCGCCGACCTGCCGCCCTTCGTCAAGCCCGGCTCCAAGATTGACATCGTGGTCTCGTCCATGGGCGACGCCACCTCGCTGCAGGGCGGCACCTTGCTCGTGACGGCCCTGCGCGGGGCGGACGACAACGTCTACGCCGTGGCCCAGGGCCCGCTGTCGGTGGGCGGTTTTGCCATCACCGGCAACGCCGCCAGCGTGCAGAAAAACCACCCCACCGTGGGCCGCCTCGTCCAGGGGGCCACGGTGGAGCGGGAAGTGCCCATCCGCTGGACGGGCAAGGAATCCATGAGCGTGAAGCTGAACCTGCCGGATTTCACCACCGCCGCCCGCGTGGCTGAGGCCGTCAACGCCCGCCTCCCCGGCGCCTCGGCCCGGCCGTTGGACGCTTCCACGGTGCAGTTCCACGTGCCCACCAATTATCAGGAAAACCTGGCCCTGATGGTGGCCGAGCTTGAGTCGCTGGACGTAACGCCCGACACCATCGGCAAGGTGGTCATTAACGAGCGCACCGGCACGGTGGTGGTGGGCGAAAACGTGAAACTCTCCACCGTGGCCGTGGCCCACGGCAATTTGTCGGTGCAGATCAGGGAAGGCGTGACCGTTTCCCAGCCCGGCCCCTTCGCCATGGGCGAAACCGTGGTGGCCCCGGAAACCGACATCAATGTGGAGGAAGGCGCGGATCAGCTGCTTTTGATTGAACGCTCCACCACCATTCACGATGTGGTGCGAGCCCTGAACGCCATTGGGGTCAGCCCCCGCGACTTGGTGATAATTTTTCAGGCCATCAACGACGCCGGGGCTTTGCACGGCACGCTGGAACTGATGTAAGAATTTGGAGGCGATTATGTCCGGTATGGAAGGCGTCGGCAATCTGAGACAGAGCGGGGTGCGCCCCCTGCGCTCCACCGCCAAGGCCCGGACGCAGCCCGGCGAAACCGTGCAGCGCTTTGATGTGAATCAACTCAGGAACGGCGGCAGCATGAACGTGGGCGGCGTTATCGCCGGAACCGCCGAGAACGGCGGCCAGCAGAGCCGGAACGAGGCCGCCCAGGCCCCCCTCTTGCGCGGCGGCCGCCCGGCCCCCCGGGCCCGCCACGCCTACCGCTCCGACCAGCCGGTGGAAGAGCAGGTTGAGGAGTTGGGGAAAATCCACAAATCCTCCGTGGAATACGAGGCCGTGCTCATGGATCAGCTGGTCAAGCAGATGCGGCAGTCGCCCCTGGCCAAAACCCCCGGCAGCGACACCTTCAGCGACATTGCCGAGCAGCCCTTCCGCGATTTCCTGAGCCAGGCCGGCGGCCTGGGCCTGGCCGACGACATGACCGCCCAGGTGGCCCGCCAGCAGGGGTTGGAACAAACCTTGCAAGCCTATCCTGAATTAATGGGGCCCGGCTGGCGGCCCAGCATCCCGCCGAACCTGATGAAGAAGTCTCCCGGCGGGCTGGAAATGCCCCCCGAAGCTTTGCTCCAGGCCATTGACGGCAAGGCTTCCGCAGCGGCGGCTGAGGAAAAACCGGCCCCCGAAGCACCGGAAAAAGTGGCGGAAACACAGCCGGAACTCTTGGCGAAGCCTGACAGTTCCGCCTCCCCCGGCCTGATGAGCGGGGAAGAAATTGCCTGGCTCTACCAGGACGCTTTAGACGGCATGGCATAACAATACGGTCACGAAACAGGAGCGCTGATAATGGATATCTCAATCGTCATGAATTTGTGCGAGGCCCTGGACGGGCACGTGGAACGCTATCAGACCCTGGTCGATTACGTGGCCGAGGAAAAAAAGTGCCTCCTGGAGCTTGACCTCGACCGCCTCTTCGTCTCCTCCCAAAACAAAGAGCGCCTGGCCCTGGACATTCAGGAAAACATCAAGGAACTGGTGGAGGGCATCAACGAGACCGCCCTCATGCTGGGCCTGCCCCTTACGCCTCAGCCCCTGCTGGCCGACCTGGTTCCCCACGTGCCCCGGCCCTTCGACAACCGGCTGAACGACGGCTCCATCAAGCTGGAACGCTTGAAAAACACCATTCTGCGTGAGAACGAAGCCAATAAGAATTTCATCGAGGAAGCCATGCGGCTGGTCAACGAGTCCATCAACATCCTCACCGGGGCCGACCAGCTCAAGGGCGACGGCTACAAAAACGACGGGCGGCAGGGAGAAAAGAAGCTGACTCTTCCGGTCAAGCTGTCCAAGGAGGTCTGACTATGGGCATATCGTCCAGCATGTACGTGGCGCTGTCGGGAATGCACATGTCCCAGGCGGGCATGGAAGTGGCCAGCCACAACATCGCCAACGTCAACACCCCCGGCTATTCCCGCCAGCGGCTCAACCTGGAAACCATGCCCACCTGGAAAACGGGCTACGGCCAGATGGGCACCGGCGTGAACGCCCAGAACATCAGCCGCTTCCACGACCAGTTCCTGGCCCGCAGCATTGTCACCAAAAGCAGCGAATACGGCTATGCCGCCGCCCAGAAGGCCACCATCGACGCGCTGGAGTCCTTCTTCAACGAAAGCAACGGCAACGGCATCAACGCGGCCCTGAACGCCTTTTGGGACAACTGGGACAACGTTGCCATCGCCAACGCCGACGAGCAGGATCCCACCCGCGAAGCCCTGGTGGGCATGGTGCAGACCCTGGCCGATCAGCTCAACATGCGCCGCAGCGACATGGACGCGGTGCGCCAGGATTTGAACGACCGCGTCAGCAACGCCGTGGACGACATCAACGGCCTCATCAAAGGCATTGCCGACCTCAACCAGCAGATCATGCGCAGCGAAGACCCCGAGCGCAACCAGCAGGCCAACGACCTGCGCGACACCCGCGACGCCCTGGTCACCCAGTTGGGCGAACTCATCGACATCGACTACTGGGAAGACCCCCTGGGCGCGGTGGATATTTCCTTCTTTTCCGGCCCGGCCCTGGTCATGGGCGACACCGCCTATGAAGTGGGCGCGGAAACCGACGAGTCCGGCGACGTGCACGTCATTGCCAACAACCGCCGCAACTGCCCCCCCTGGCCCGAAGACGTCACCGAAAAAATCGACGGCGGCGCGGTGGGCGGCTGGATAGAGTTCCGCGACGTGAAGATGCGCGATTTTTACCTGAAATACGAGTCCTTTGTGGACGAACTGATTTTTCAGGTCAACAACCAGCACGCCCAGGGCGTGGGGCTGGATTTGTTTGAAGACGCCGTCACCGGCGGCTCCCTGGTCTCCAACCTGCCGTCCCAAACCTTTTCTTTCGACGGCCGCAACAACGACCTGAAACTGAGCGCCCTGGTGCCCCACATTGACGCCAAGGAACCCTACAGCCCCAAAACCGACCCGGAAAATATCTCCATCCGCTTCGTCAAATCCACCGACCCCACCAAGGACGTGAGTTCCACCGTGGAGTGGAACGACGACCCGGCCGTGAAAAAGTGGGAAATCACCATCACCCTGCCCACGGACAGCAACGGCAACGTCACCGCCACCGCCGAAGACGTGATCCGCCACATCAACACCGAGCGCTCCCAGAGCCCCACCCGCGGCGTGGCCACCCTGCCGCCCGTGAGCATGACCTGGCCTTATAAAATTGGCGATTTCATCAGCGCCGAGTCAGCCCCCGGCAATGACTGGAGCGGCAAGCTGAATTTTAACGGCTACTCCTCGCCCTCGGGCATCGACCACTACACCAGCCTGGACCGCTCCCTGGCCAACGTCATGAAGCAGGGCCAGCATTTGAGCTACGGCTCGGAAAACGCCCGGCTGTCCACCAACCTGAAGCACACGGATAACGACGTTCTCTTCACCGCCCTGCAGCCCGGCGCGGCCGGGGAAAAAGTCGCCATTGAATATGTCAACAACGGCCCCAACCAGGCTCTGGGCGTTTCAGTGACTACCGACCCCGAATCGGGCGCCCGCACTGTTTCCGTCAGCCTGGCCACAGACGCCGACGGCAACG
>JAITVE010000074.1 GCA_031285975.1 Candidatus Adiutrix sp.
GACCTATTACCCCCAACTGCCCACCAGCCTGAGCAGCCAAATTGAAGTGACGGTGGCCTGGAAGGGGCCCTTTGGCGAGCGCAGCGTTTTTTACACGGCCGCCGTCACGGGCTTTGAGTTCAACTAAGGCGGAAGAGAGATGATTATGTATACCGTAAAGCAACCGGAAAAATCACCCGCTTTCGCCGTCATACCGGCGAAGGCCGGTATCCATTTCCAGTGGAGCAACTATAAAACGCCCCTCTCTCTTCTGCGCCTGCTTGGCCTGGCCTCGCAGGAGGAAGAAAGAGGAAGAGCGCGGCAGCGGCTTGGTCGGCAACATCATACGCACCTGGAAATGGATTCCGGCCTTCGCCGGAATGACGAGGCGGGTGAGGGGGCGATTTTCCCCAAAGAGTTCGCCCCGGCGTACAACACTGAAATCCTTCAATATGCTTTAAAAGAACATAGGCGCGGCTCCATTTTGGTGTTTGTGCTGGTGATAATGCTGATGATGACCCTGGCGGGCATGGCCATTTTGGCCAACACCCGCACCGAGCTTATTGTGGCCGGGAGCGTGAATTCCAGCCGCAACGCCTTTGCCGGGGCAGACTCGGGGGCGCAGATAGCCACCCTCATGGGGCGCATTTTGCTCTACCCGGAACTGGGCGCGCCGGATAAAATCATCACCACGCCCGGCGGCGCGGGGCCAAGGCACCCCTTAAATATACAAGTTAACCCGGCCAAGTTTACTATGGCGGCTTTGAAGCGGGATTCCACGCGCGATTTCACCCGGCGGTATATGGAAGCCGGGAGTTGGAGCGGGCGCGTGGAGGGCGCGGACGACCTGTCGCCGCACCTGCTGTTCACAACGCCGGGCGTGAATTCCAGCGGGCTCCCGGCTGAGGTGCCGGTGGCCTCGGCCTCGTTCAGCATGGAGACCGTCACGCCGCTGACCGCCGGGAACGTGGGCGGCTCCATCGGCCAGGGCGGCTATGACAACACCGGGGGCGAGGGCAAAATGCAGATTTACATGACTGTCACCGTCAACGGGCGGCCCCTGAACAGCGCGGCCCCGGACGCGCCCGACGCCGCCAGCTATGACGGCGGCGAGGGCGAAGGGCCCTACAGCCTCATCACCATTATATTCCGCGAAATTATGTAGCCTGAGCGAGGTAACGAATATGAAACAGCTGAAAAAACTCACAATGCTGGCCCTGGCCGCCCTGTGCCTCCTCTTCCCCTCCGCCGCGCTGGCCGAGCCGGACAAAAATAACTACCAGTCGGTGCCCTTTTTATCGGAAGGGGCCCTGGTGCCGGAAGTGCTGCTGGTGCTGTCGAAAGACCACAAGATGTTCCAGCAGGCCTACAACCCCATTATCGACTTTGACGGCGACGGCTTTGTGGACACCGGCTACAACCCCTCGGTGGTCTATTACGGCTATTTCGACTCCTATTCCTGCTACACTTACAGCAGCAGCAATTTGAATAAAGACGGCGACCGCAACGCCTATTTTTACCGGGTGGGGCCGACTATTGACGATGAAAGCACCGTGACCCGCCCCCCGGCCAGCGTGCTGCCCCTCTACATCCCCGCGCCCAGGGCCGTGCACCATGAGCGCTCGAAACAGGCGGGGGAGAAAATAGGCATTTGCCAGATGCCCAACAGCGGCGGCGGCAATTTTTCCGGCAACTGGCTGAACTTTCTGGTCACCAGCCGTTTTGACGTTATCCGCAAGGTGCTCTACGGCGGCCTGCGCTCCACCGACCAAAGCAATTTCACCATCCTGGAAGGCTCCATGGTGCCCACGGACGCCCACGTCTGGGGCTATGACGTGATGGCCGACGACCGCTGGGTGAAGGACACCCCGCAGAGCGTGTATTACGATGTTTCCAAATACACCCCCTATGCCAAACCCGGAACCAACCGGGCGCACTTCTTCGCCCGCACCCGCAGTTTCGGCAACACCAATTTTCCCATATTCCGCTACCTGCTGAACACCGACCATGTGTATTTCACCGGCACCATGCACGCATCACTGAGCAGTAACACCCCGGAGGGGCGCTTCTGGGACTGGAGCCTCAACGAGCGGCCCAACCCCAACGACGGCCTGTTGGAAACCTATTGGGTCAACGCTCCGGGCGAGGTTAAGGGCATGACGGTGCGGGTGCAGGCCTGCAAGAAAGACAGCTTCAGCGAAACCGAGGGCTGCAAGGAATACACCCCCGGCACCTATAAGCCCGTGGGCCTGTTGCAGCAGCACGGCGAGGGCGACAAAATGTTTTTCGGCCTCATGACCGGCAGCTACCACGACGCCTACAGAAGGCAGGGCGGCGTTCTGCGCCACCATATTGACAGCATCAACAGCGCCGTGAACCCGGTTGACGGCACCATCATTGACCGGGGGCTGATCTGGACTCTGGACCGGCTCCGCATCGTGGGGCGCGGCGACGGCACCATCACCAGCAGCACCAATTACAACTACACCAATGCCTCGGCCTGGGGCAGCCCCATCGGGGAAATGCTCTTTGAAGGCGTGCGCTATATGGCCGGGCTGGACGCCCCCTCCAGCGGCTATCTCCCCCCAAACGAGGTCGCCATCACCACCTCCGCCTCCACGCAGCCCTCGTTTCTGAAAACCTGGGGGGGCCGCCCCGCTCTGGCGGGCTCGGACGAGTGCGCCAAGCCGGTCATTTTGCTCATCAGCGACCTGGACAACGACTTTGACGGCGACAACTTCCCCACCGCCGATTTCGG
>JAITVE010000077.1 GCA_031285975.1 Candidatus Adiutrix sp.
CTCGGCCGCGTCCGGCCGGCCCTCAAAGGGGGGGCGGTCTTCCCGGGCGTACGGGCAAAGCCCGGTTTCCGCCCCCACCACGAAGACCAGCCTGAATTCCAGGCCCTTGGCCGCGTGCATGGTCAGGAGGCTGATCTTGTCGGCGGTCCAGTCCAGGTGGTCGGCGGCGGTCAGCGGGTCTTCGCCGCTCATCTGCCAGGCCAGCCCGGCGGCGTCCAGGGCCTCGGCCACGGCCTGCCCCTGGGAGCGGAGCCGGAAGAGGATGGCCACATCGCTGAGGCCCAGGCCGGGCATAACTTCCGCGTCCTGGCGGCTGGTGGCGTCCCGCCCCAGGGTCAGCGTTCCCAAGTGGGCCTGGAGGCGCGAGACCACATAGGTCGCCTCCCGCCGGGGGGTGGAGAGGCTGGCGCGGACGACGCGGGGCCCGGCTTCCGGGCGGACGGCGCGGCGGCGGATTTTTTTCACCCCTTCGCCCGCCATAACCGCCTCCCCAGCCCGCACAATGACTTTGGCGGAGCGGTAATTGGCGGCCAAATCGACAGCCGCCAGTCCGGGATACTGGGCCAGCCAGTCGAAAATTTCGGGCCGGGCCCCGCGAAAGCTGTAAATGCTCTGGTCAGGGTCTCCGATGACAGTCAGGGAGCCGCCGGGGGAGCCGGGGGGCAGGAGCCGCTTAATAAAGCTGAACTGGGCCGCGCTGAGGTCTTGGAACTCATCGACCAGCACGGCGCGGAAGGGCGAGGCCTGGGCCGGGGCGGCCTCCAGGATGAGGTCGTCGAAATCCCAACAGCGCTGGCTGGCCAGGGCGCGGTTATAGGCGCGGAAGGCGGCGCTGAAATTCGGCGGGGCCTGGGGGGGCAGGTCGGTTTCGCCGGGAATGAGGGCCGCGCTGTTCTTCACCAGGCCGCAGAGGGAGGCGAAGGCGGCGGGCTTCAAACCGGCTTTTTTAGCTGACCGCTTTACCACGTCAGCTAAAAAATCTTCGGGGGCCAGTTGCCAGTCCGGGCGCTGGGGTTTCAGGAGGCTGTAGGCCAGGGCGTGGAGGGTGCTGACCGTCACGCGGCTGCTCTCGGCGCGGAACGGCAGGGCGGCGGTGAGGCGGGGGGCCAGTTCCAGGGCGGCTTTGCGGGTGTAGGTGGTGAGGAGCATTTCCTCGGGCCGCACCACATTTTCGCGGATCAGCCAAGCCGCCCGGCGCACCAGCACCAGGGTTTTGCCGCTGCCGGGGCCCGCCTTCACGGCCAGGGCGTGATGGCGGCAGGTGACGGCCTGGGCCTGGCTTTCGTCCAGCCCGTCCAGCAGCAAATCACCCCGCGCCAGGGTCAAAAGAGGCGGGGCCTCCTCTTCCTCGGCTTCCAACTCCGCTTCCGGGGCTGGGGCCGGGAGTTTGGAGGCTTTCTCTGCGGAACGTTTGGTCTTGGAGCCGATTTCAAACAAACTGCCCTGGCCGGAGAGGGCCGCCCGGTCTTCCGGCCCCACGGCCATGACCGTGCCGAACTGGCCGTCATAGCCGCCCAGGGCCGTGACTTCGCCCCGGCGCATCCGCTCCACAGCCAGGCGCAACAAGGGCCCGGCAACGGTTTCAATGTCCGCCAAATCCGCTTCCAACAGCAGGTGAAATTCGTTGCCAAAGTCGGCAATCAGTTTGTCGAAAGCCGCCGCCACCCGCCCGCTTTTGGGGCCCATGCCCAGCGCCTGGCCCAGAATTTCGGGCAGGGGGATGAGGTTGAAATCCGGGCGGCCGCCCTCCGGGGGCGCGGCGCGGTCGGCCAGTTCGGCCACCCGGTGCAGCACGCCAATGGTCACGGGCTTGCCGCAGACCGGGCAGAGGCCGTTGTTTTTCGCGGTTTCCTCGGGGGTCATGGCCGGGCCGCAGGCCAGGTGGCCGTCCAGGTGGTACTTGCCCTCTTCCGGGAAAAATTCCACGGTGCCCCCCAGTTCCGGGCCGCCGCGCAGGGCCGCCGCCAGGCGGGGCCAGGACAGATCGCCGGTGAGGATGGTGGCTTCCCGCCCCAGCTTGTCCGGGCTGTGGGCGTCGGAGGAGGAGATGAGGGCATAGCCGTCCAGGGCCGAGACCAGGCGGTTCATGCCCGGGTCGCTGGAGAGGCCGGTTTCCAGGGCGGTGATGTGGGGGCTGAGGTCAAGGAAGCAGTCTTCCAGCCGGTCGTAGCCGCTTTTGGCCCCGAAGAGGGAGAACCAGGGAGTCCAGATGTGGGCCGGGACAACCATCATGTCCGGGTGGGCGGTGAGGGCGATTTCCAAAATGTTGCGGGCCGAGAGGCCCAGAATGGGCCGCCCGTCGGATTCGATGTTGCCCAGGCGGCCCAGCATCCGGGAGAATTCGGCGGCGGCCCCCAAGTCCGGGGCGATGATGACCAGGTGAATTTTCCGGGTGCGGCCGTCGTGCTTGTAGATGGCGCTGACTTCGCCGGTGGGCACGAAGCGCACCGGCGAGGGGGAATCTTTCAGCCCGTAAAACCCGTCGTCGCCCGGAATAAGATTTTCGTTCAGTTCGGCCAGCCAGGCGGGGTGGGTCAAATCCCCCGTGCCGATGAGGCTCAGGCCCTTATATGCCCCCCACAGGGCCAGGCTGGCCGGGTTCAGCGCCGGGGAAGTGGCCCGCGAAAAGCGCGAGTGGATATGCAGGTCGAGGTAATGCCGCCGCATAGCCGTTTAATCCAGCACGCCGCGCAAAACCGTCCAGCCCTCTTCAATGCGCACGGGAACCATTTGGCCTATAAGGCTTTCCGGGCCGTCAAAATGCACCAGCTTGAAATTGCGGGCCCGCCCGGTGAGTTGGCCGGGGTAGCGGTCAGAAGGCCTTTCCACCAGCACTTCCAGGGTGCGCCCCACCTGGGCGCGGTTCTTGGCCAGGGTGATTTCCTTTTGCCGCTCTTGAAGCCGGGTCAGGCGGCGGCCCTTTTCTTCCTCGGAGATTTTGGGAAAGAGCCCGGCGGATTTGGTCTGGGGCCGGTCGCTGTATTTGAAGGAAAACATGGCGTCATAACCCACGGTTTCGACCAGACTCATGGTTTCCTCAAAGTCGGCCTCGGTTTCGCCGGGGAAACCCACGATGATGTCCGTGGAAAGGGCCAAATCCGGGCAGGCGGCGCGCAGTTCGCCCACCAGCCGCAGGTAGCCTTCGCGGTTGTAGACCCGCCCCATGGCCGCCAGCACCGCGTCCGAGCCGGACTGCACCGGCAAATGCAAATATTCGCATAGCGCGGGCAAGCTGCCAAACAGTTTCACCAGTTCCGGCGGAAAATCCTTGGGGTGGGAGGTGGTGAAGCGCAAACGTTTCAGGCCGGTGGCAGCCACCATTTCCAGCAGTTCGGGAAAGCTGGGGGCCCCGGCCAGGCCGCGCCCGTAAGAGTTGACGTTCTGGCCCAGCAGGGTCAAGTCCTCTACGCCCCGCTCCACCAGCCGCCGCGCTTCCTCCACAATGTCGTCGGCCCGGCGGCTCAGTTCCGGCCCGCGCAGATAGGGCACCACGCAATAGGCGCAATAATTGTCGCAGCCCTGCATAATGGTCACCGTCGCGGTTAAATTTTTCGCTGAGGCGGGGGGATTGGCAGCGCCGGAAGCCGCCCCGATATCGCGCAGATTTTCGGCGCTCCAGGCCGGGCGCTCGCCGGAGCCCACCACCGTGCGGCGGTCGGCCTGGCCCCGCAAATCTTCCAGCAGGGCGGGAATTTCAGGCAGATGCTGCGGCCCCACCACCAAATCAAGCCAGGGGGCCCGTTCCAGAAGCGCCGCGCCCTCCTGCTCGGCCACGCAGCCCCCCACCCCGATGACGAGGCCGGGCTTGTCTTTTTTCAGATAGCGCACCTGCTCCAAATGGTTCAGCACCCGCTGGGCGGCCTTTTCCCGAATGGAGCAGGTGTTGAAAAAGATAAAGTCGGCTTCCCGCCGGGAGTCGGTCAGCGTCCAGCCCCGGGCGGACAGCAGTTCCCCCAGACGACCGGAATCGTAGTCGTTCATCTGGCAGCCAAAGGTTATCAGGCAGGCTTTTTTGCTGTTGGTCATAGAGTCATTCTGCATTATTATCAATAAAAATCCGACGGCGCGGCCGGTTAAAAATTCAATTTCTTGCCCACCAAAACGGTGTGCCAGCGGGGGCGGCGGGCCAGGCGGTTGACGACGCCCGCCAGGAGGAGGACAAAGATCAGCCGAATTCCCAACAGCCACCACAGCGAAACGCCCATGGCCCAGGCCAGGAGGCTGTCCTCCACCAGGGACTGGAAGATGGCCATCAGGGTCATGGCCCCGAAGATGTCGCCCGGCGGCAGGTTGCCCGAGCGGCTTTCGGCCACAATCAGCCCCCCGCCGTAACCCAAGCCCACCACACAGCCGATGATGGTCACCATCAGGGCCGATTCCCCCACCCCGGCCAGCCTGAGGGGCGGCCCCAAAACTTTGCCGATCAGCCGGGTCAGGCCGAAATATTTTATAAACTCCATCATGAAGAGCAGGGCTTCCATGAGGATCAGCACCAAAAACATCTGCGTGACGATGCCCCAGGCCCACACGCCCCAGGGCGGCACCGGGTCGCCGAAGGCCAGCCGCGACAGCATCACCGTCGCGGGCTCCGTGCCCCAGCCGGTAAGAGCCGCCGTCCGGCTGACGATGAGGCCCAGAATCACCGCCGCGATAACGCGGAAGAGCGACACCCGCACAAACGACATGCCCGCGCCCCGGCACACCTGCCCCTCGATAATGAGGGAATGGGCCAGCAAATACATGCAGCCCAGGGTGGTGGCCTGGCTGAGGGTCAGGGGATCCATGGTCGGCAAAAGCGTCAGGAAAACGCTGATGCCCACATAGGAATTGGCCGCCATGTAGGCCACCCAGACCAGGGCCATTTCCGACGGCAGGTCAAACAGGGCCATGGCCGGTTCAAAGAACGTGGCGATGCCGTCCAGAAGGTCGAAAACCAAGAGCAGCCGGGTCAGGAACAGGGCCGGAAGGGTCAGCTTGACCACGAAGACCCAGGCCGACACGCCGTTTTTCAGCACGCCCGTCAGATACGGCAGGGTTTTCGTCATAAAATCATTTTTCATGCGCTTTTTCCGCAACTTCCGGCGACTGGGGGCGGGCTGGGGGACATTTCCCGGCCAGGCCGCCCAAATTTGTCACTATAGCACAATCCCCGCTCTCTGGGGACGAAAAAAGGCCGCGATCGCCTCGCGGCCTTTCCGTAATCTGTGTAGTCTGCGAGACGCGGGGCGCGCCCGCCGCCCGCTCAGGCGCTCTTGGGAGTCTCCGCCGCGGCTTTGGGGGCCTCGGCGGGCGCGGCGGGTTTGGCCGCGTCCTTCCCGGCGGTTGCAGAGGAAGAGGACGAAGCCGCGCCGTCGGTCTTTTTCCCGGCGTAGTCGGTGACATACCAGCCGCTGCCCTTCAACTGGAAGCTGTTCATGCTCATCAGCTTATCCATATGCCCGCCGCAGCCGGGGCAGACGGACAGGGGCGCGTCGGAAAATTTCTGCAAAACCTCAGTGGTCTCACCGCACTTTTCACACTGGTACTCATAAATCGGCATGGTCGGCAACTCCTCTGCAATGTCCTCAAAAGCCCGGGGCTAGGCCCCGGAAATTCCCAAGTCATAATGTAGACATTTTGTCCCAAAAGTCAAGGGGCGCGTTGACGCGCTTCGGGGTGTTGCCATAATATCAAATAGATAGTAAAATAATTGCAGTGATATATGCGGGTTATGTCGTGATGCACCCATTTCGGCGAAAGGCCCAGGGTTCCGCCCTATGAAACGAAAAATCTACGTCATCCTGATAATGATGGCCGCGTTGGCGGCGGCAACGGCCCTGCCGCTGCTGGAACGGGCCTCGGCTCCCCCCGATAGCGACCCTGCGGAGGTAGCCCGGCTGGCCGGGGAATTGTCGGCGGTTATGGTCGCGGAAGAGGCGGAGGCGGAGCGGCTTCGTCTTGCCGCTGAATTTGTTGAACAATCAACGGCTTCCAGCCGGGCCGCCGAAGAACTGCTGGCGGGGGCGCGGGCCTTTTTGGCGGACAATCCAACGGAAGCGGCGCGGCGTTTTGAAGCTGCCCTGGTTTTGGCTCCCGAGCAGCCGCAGCTTTTGTCCTTTAAAGCGGCGGCGGAATTGAAGCTGGGCCGCGCCGCTGAGGCCGCCGAGGCCTACCGGCGGGCCCTGGAACTGAAAAGCCGGGCGGGCGCTTCGGCGGGGGCGCGGGCCGCCGACCGCCTGGGGCTGGCCCTCAGCCTGTTCATGCTGGGCCGCCCGGCCGAGGCCGCCCCCCTGGCCGAGGAAGCCTGGCAGGCCCGGCGCGGCGCCGTGGGCCCCGCCGCTCCCGAGACCCTCTCCGCGGCCCCCCGGCTGGCCGCCATGGATGTGGCGCTGAATGAGCCCGCCCGCGCCGAGGCCCTCTTGCAAGAGGTCTCCGCCCTGGCCGGGGCCGATGGCGCGGCCAGGGCGGAAGCCGAGCTTCTGCTGTCCGTGCTGTATCAGCAATCCGGCCGCCAGGCTGCTGATCCGGGCGCGTCCGGCGCTCCGGCGGGCGCCGCCGTTCAGGAGGCCGCCCCAGCGAAAGCAACCCCCGAGAAAGTGGCCGAGTGGAATCGGCTGGCCGAGGGCCTGGCCGGGCACAACGACGCCCTGGCCGCCGAGCTTCGGGCGCAGGCCATTATGGGAGAGGCGGAATTGGCGGGGCTTGATCTGGAGCCGGGGCCCCTGGGGCCGCACCCGCTGTGGATGGCTTTGGCCAGGGTTTGGGTCGAGGCCGGGCGTTTCCCCGAGGCCGAAGAACTGCTGCGGGGGCTTTCAGTGTATATTCAGCCCTCAGATATCGGTGATTTCGTGGAATGTATATCCCTCTTGGCCGACAGCCTGGAAGGGACGGGCCGCCCGGCCGAGGCGGAAGCGTATCGGCGCACGGCGGTGGAAGCGGCTGAAGCTGTTGTAACCGCTGCGGACTCGGCAGCGGTGGAGCGCAGCCTGCGGATGTCCCTGAAGCTGGCGGAAAATTTTGTGAAACAGGGCAAAGTGGCCCCGGAAGTCGAGATTGAGCTTCGCTCCGCCCTGGCCCGTATGACCGAGGCGGGGATTAAGAA
>JAITVE010000132.1 GCA_031285975.1 Candidatus Adiutrix sp.
CGGGGCCGTTTACCTGGGCGCGGACATGCGGGGGAATCTGGCGGGCGGCAATTATTCCAACAACACCGCCGCGCAGGACGGCGGGGCCGTGTTCGTGAACGGCGGCCTCAGCGGCAACATCGCCGGCGCGGCCTTCATTGCCAACATCGCCGCGGGCGGCCACGGCGGGGCCGTCAGCCTTGGCGCTCTGAACGGCAACGTCTCGGGCGGCAGCTTTGAGCGGAACAACGCCGGGGGCTCGGGCGGGGCCATGTATTTTGGCGGAGCCGCCAGCGGAAAATTCGCGGAAACCACGTTCAGCAACAACAGTGCGGGGGGCGACGGCGGGGCGCTGGCCTTCAGCCGGGGCTCCTTGGTGACCTTCCACAACCTGCAATTTGAGAACAACGCGGCTGGCGGCCACGGCGGCGGCGTGTATTTTGGGACTTTTGCCGGGACGGATTACAACGTCACCTTTTCCGCCGACGCGGATAAAACCACCGCCTTCCGCAACAATACCCAGGGCTCGGGCCGCAACAGCTTTTATGTGGGCGGCGCGGCCAGCAACACGAATTTCAACGCCGTGATAGCGGGCGAGGGAACCGCGGCGTTTTACGACCCCTTTACGGTGGATATCGGCCAAAGCAATTTCACCTTGACGCACAACGCTCCCCAGGCCACGCTGATAATGAGCGGGGTGAACGATATCCGGGCGGAGGGCGGCAGGCGGCCTTTCATTTCACCGCCGGGGCGGCGCAGGTCTGGGCCGACGCGGCCACGGGCGCGGATTTCAGCCTGCGCGTCACCGGCGACACGGACTTTGCGCTCACCATGGGCCGGGGCCACAGCCTCAGCATCATGCGCCTGGACGAGCGGAACAGCACCGTGCCCCTGGTTGACTTGACCGGGGCCACCGGGCACAAGACCTTTACGGTGGAAGACGGCGCGATCCTGGACGTCACCCGGGTGCTGAACCCCTTGCCCAACAACCGGTATCTGCTGGTCAGCGGGCTTGACCCCGCGAGTAACGTCACAGTGGGGCACATCACGTACCTGCACCCGGACAGCTACACCAAGGCCCCCGTTTTTGAGAACAACAACACGGAACTGTGGCTGGACGAACTCGTCATCCCGGACCCCTTCGACCCCGAAACCGCCCCGCCCAACCTGGTGGAAAGCGAGGACTGCGCCTCCCACTGGCTGAACCACACCGCCAACGGCCTGGCCCTTTCGCCCTACGAAGTGCTGGCCCTGCGCCGCGATTTCCACTCCGGCCCGCCGGAAGCAGCCGCCAGCATGGCCCTGGCGGGGCTGGAAATTCACGGCACGGCGGTGCGGGCCGCCCAGGCGGGCTTTCGGGGGCGCGGGGTGGAGTCCGCGTATCAGGGGCCGTGGCGGCTGTGGTCGAACTATCTGGCGGCCAATAACAGGGTGCGCGACCGCGACCAGTATTCGGGCTACACCATCAACACCAGCGGCTTTCTATTCGGCGCGGTGTGGGAAGCCTCGCCGCTCTGGGCCCTGGGCGGCTACGCGGGGTATTCGAAAAGCGACACGGAATTCCGCAGCCTCAGCGCGGACGCGGATTCCCGCGCCGTCCACGGCGGGCTCCAGGCTTCCTTCCGCCATCCCTCCGGCTTCAAAGCCACCGCCGACGGCAGCCTGTCGCGGCAATCCGTTGACCTGGCGCGTTATCCCGGCCATCTGGGCACGAACCGGGGCCATTTCGACCAAACCGCCTTCGGCGCGGATTTGGAACTGGCCTATGATTTTCAACTGCCGGAGCGAACCCGCCTGACCCCGGCGGTTGCCCTCGCAGTGGACTGGATGCAGCAGGACGCGTTCGCGGAAAAAGGCCCGGTCATGGCCGCCACCGTGGATGACCTGTCGGGCCGCTGCGTGGAATCCTCCCTCGGCGCAACCGTGGAACACGACATTATCACCGACGGCGGCCTGGTGACTCCCGGCCTGGGCCTGAACTGGAAGCACCGCTACACCGGCCGCCAGTTGGAAACGGCGTATGCCTTTGTGGACAACGGCAACGACTATGCCTGCACCGTCAAGTCCCGCGAAATGGGCCGGGATTCCCTGGAAACTTCCGCCTATATCGACGCGGCCATAGACGGCCTGACGGCGGACTGGTCAGTGCGGGGCGGCTACACCCTGGAAGTGGGCGAAAAGGCTGTGGAGCACAGCTTTTACGCCGGAATCGCCGTCACGTTTTAGCCTGATTATCGCTCCGTCAGCCCTGCCGCCCGAGCCACACGCCCAGCGTGACGGCCAGGGCGGCGGCGGCGTTGAGGGACTCCACGCCGGGGGCCATGGGGATGGACAGGCAACGGTCGCCCGGCCACAGCTGGCTCAAGCCGGGGCCTTCCGGGCCGAAGACGAAACCGGCTTCCGGCGGCAGGGCGGCGGTGAGCAGGTTGCCCCCAATGGGGGAGAGGGCCAGGAGGCCCGGCACATTCATCGCGGCCAGTTCGGCCAGGGGCGGGCCCTGGCAGAGGTCAGCCGTCATCACCGCCGGCCCGGCGGCGCGGAGGCTCTTGGGGTGCCAGGGGGTGGCGGCCTCCTTCAACAGAACCACCCGCACTCCCAGGGCGGCGGCGGTGCGGATGGCCGTGCCCAGGTTGCCGGGGTCTTGAAAGGGCAAAAACACCGTGAGCTGTTCCGTCAAGCGGCCGTCCCAGACCGGCAGTTCCGGCGGGGAGAGGATCAGCAGCGGCGGCCCGGCCCCGAAAATATCCAGTTCCGGCCACAGTTCCGGGCGAATGAGGTGCACGGTGAGATTTTCCGGCACGGTCAGGCCGTCCAGTTCGTCCAGCCGCCGGGCCACCACGGCCTCTACTGCCTGGGGGTGGTCGGCCAGAATTTCGGCCACGAATTTTCGCCCGGAAATAATCGCCAAGCCGCCTTTTTTCAGCCCCCGGCCCGAGAGGGCCCGCAGCCAGGCCTTGTA
>JAITVE010000213.1 GCA_031285975.1 Candidatus Adiutrix sp.
CCTCAAAGGCCCGCAGCAGCCCCTCGCCCCCGCCTTCCACGCGGTGAACCCCGTGCAGATAGGGCTCGTTGACCAGCGCGAACTGGGCTAGGGAGGCTTCGGAAGGCCGCGCTCCGTACAGCAGGCAGCGGAAGCCCAGCACGCTTTTCAGCCGTCCGGAAAGCGGCAGCCGCTCCAGGGCTTCGGCCAGGGTCGGCCCCTGGCCGTACATGGCCAGCGGGTCGAAGTCCGCGACGGCAGGGTTCAGGTAGGGCGAACGCTGGAAAATCGCCCGGCCCCGGCGGAAAAAATTGTCCACCGCCTCATTTTCCGGGAACAGCCGCCGGAACTCGCCAAAATCGCGGGGCAGGGCGAAGTCCGCCCCGCTCTCGGGAAAGCGCAGGCATTCACCGCCGGGGTCAGGCAGGGGGCGAATTTCCAAACCTTGCCGCACAAGCCCCAGCCGCTCCAGATAACGGCGGAGCGCGCCGCCTTCGCCCAGGCCCCCGGCATAGTGGAAGCCCGTCTCAAAACGCAAGCCGCCCCGATGAAAGCCCCGAACCAGAGTCCCCAGGCGCGGGGATTTTTCCACCAGCGTCACCCCGTGCCCCAGGCGGGCCAACAGCAGGGCCGCGCCCAGGCCCGACAGCCCGCCGCCTATGACTAATGCCCGCGCCACGTTCAGCCCATGTACAGCCCGCCGTTGACCGGCAGCACCTGCCCGGTGATGTAGGCGGCCCCCGGCGAGCAGAGGAAGGCCACCGCCTCGGCCACATCCTCGGGCCGCCCGGCGCGGCCCAGGGGAATGTGCTCCACAATGCGCTCCGTCGGCAGACCGGCGGTCATGTCCGTTTCAATGAAGCCCGGAGCCACGGTGTTAACCTGGATGTTGCGGCGGGCCACTTCCCGCGCCAGGGCCTTGGCGGCCCCGATGAGCCCGGCCTTGGAGGCGGCGTAGTTGACCTGGCCGGCCTGGCCCATCTGCCCGGAAATGGAGGAAATATTGACAATGCGCCCGGCCCGCTTCCGCTGCATGTGGGGCAGGAGCCGCCGGGTGACCAGGAAAAAGCCGGTGAGGTTGACCTCAATAACCCGCGACCAGTCCGCCGTGCTCATGAGGCCCAGCATCCCGTCCCGGGCCAGCCCGGCGTTGTTTATCAAGGCAAAGGGCGTGGTTTCCTTGAGCATTTCCGCCAGCGCCGCGTCCACGGCGGCCTCGTCGGCCACGTCAAAGGGCAACAGGCGGCAGCGGCCCCCCGCGCTTTCAATGCCGCTTTGCACGCTCTCGGCGGCTTGCCGGTCGCGGCAGTAATTCAGCCACACTTCAAAGCCGTCGGCCGCCAGCCGGCGGGCCACGGCCGCGCCAATGCCCCGGCCGCCTCCGGTGATCAGGGCTGTTCTGCGGGCCTTTTCCGGCGGATGGTCGTTGGGCACGTTTTCACACCTGCATAGAGTACTCTTCGATAACCGTTCAAGCATAATTCGGATGCCATGATTAGTCAATGCAAAAAAAAGCAGGCTCTGGCGGCGTTGACAGCCAAAACAAAACCGCTTTTAACTGGCGTTTGTCCGGTATGGCGCACAAACTGTGAGAGAAAGTCATCTCTGGGCAAGAGTTTTTGTTGAATGAAGAGGCGAACGTATGATATGTTTATACTTTGCCTTGTAACGTGGCATGAGGTTCAGGCCGTATCTCCAAACGGCCGTTCTGACGGAAGGACGCGCTTGGGGGAGCCTGCGGCGCAAGAGGTTTTCATCGGAACTGCCCCTGCGGCGGCCCGGGCCTTGGCCAATTCGATTGTTAAGGAGGATAGTATGGACAACAGTAGTAATGGACGCGGCGGAATCAGCTGGGTGAACGTCATCAGCCTGGCCGGCGCTTTTTGCGCCTTCTGCATCGGCTCGGGGTTCGCTTCCGGGCAGGAAGTGATGCAGTTTTTCACCGCCCACGGCTTATTCAGCTTCGGCGCTTTATTCATCTGCCTGGTGCTGTTCATGTGGTTGGGCTCTTCTTTGATGGCGGCCGGTCAGCGGCTCAAGCTGGAAACCACCACCGACATTTTTGCCTATTACTGCGGGCCCATTTTGGGCAAAGTGTTCGAATACTTCGTGCCCTTCTTCCTCTTCTGCGTGGTGGTCATCATGTTCGCCGGGGCCGGAGCCACCATCAATGAATACTTTGGCCTCAGCGCCGACGTCGGCCGCATCATCATGGCCCTGTTGTCGCTTCTGACCGTGATCATGGGTTTGGGAAAGCTGGTCAAGATCATCGGTTCCATCGGGCCGGTCATCATTGCGCTGTCCATCATCGTGGGCATTATCGGCATTTTCAGCAGCCCGGACGGCGTGGTGAAGAGCGCGGAAATGATGACCCAGCTGGAAGTGCCTAAGGCGGCCGGGAACTGGGTTGTCTCCGGCGGCCTGTACGCGGCCTTCATGATTTTCGGCAGCGCGCCTTTCTTCGCCGGTATGGGCTCGGAAGCCAAAGGGCACAAGGAAGCCCTTTGGGGCGGCCTTTTGGGGGGCCTGTTCCTCATTGGCGCGGCGGCCATCATGAGCACCGGCCTTCTGGCCAATATCGCCGCCGTCTACGATAAGCAGGTGCCCAACCTGGCCGTGGCCGGGGCCAGCTCCCACGCTTTGGCCCTGTTCTTCTCCGTTGTTCTCTTCGCGGGCATTTATACCACCGCCGCCCCCATGCTCTGGTCGGTCTGCAACCGCCTGGCTTTGGACGGCACCAAAAAATTCAAAATCCTGGCCGTGATCCTTACCGTGATCGCGTATTTCGGGGCCCAACTGCCCTTCGGGAAGCTGGTGGGCACGATTTATCCCTACACCGGCTATCTGGGGCTGGTCTTCATCGCCTGTCTCCTCTACCGGCAGTTCCGGCCCCGGAAAGCCTGACCGCCAGTATTTTTGAAAGGAGGAGAATATGCCGAATTTGAACTGGACGCGGCACATGGCGGAATATGTGCGCAATCCCCAATTCCCCAATTACGGCGCGTCGGCCGACCCCCGCCCGGTGCTGGTGGATTGCTCGTTGGGCGTGAACCCCCTGAAGCTGTATCCCGACGCTGAGCCCGTGAAAATGTATGCCAGCCAATACGCCGAGTATCCTGGCGGGCACAATGTCCAGGCCCTGGGCGAATATGTCCAGTCCCGCTTTCCCACGGTGAACCCCGAAGACCTGTGCTTCGGCGCGGGTTCCGAAGGCGTTCTCAGCAGCCTGGGGCGGACTCTGGGCGGCTCCGGGGTTCTGGTCAAGGCTTTCAAGCCCACCTTCCTCCCGGCCCTGGTGGAATTCGCCAGCGCCGGGGCCAGGGTGGAAACCCTGGAGCTGGACGCGCCCTTCAAAATTGATATTGACCGGATGATCGCCGCCCTGGATAGCGGCACCACTCTGGTCTATATCGACAACCCCAACAACCCCACCGGGCAGGTGCTGCCGCTCAGCGAATTGGATCGCCTGGCCCAGGCCTGCCGGGAGCGGGGGATTCTGCTGCTGGTCGATGAGGCCTATGCGGATTTTGTTGACGACGCCAACTCGGCCTTCGGGCTGACCTACGACAACGTCATCTGCACCCGCAGCTTTTCCAAAGGCTGCGGGCTGGCCGGGGCCCGCGTCGGCTACCTTTTGATCCGCGACCGGGAACTGTTGCGGCATTACCAGGAAGTGGGGGCGCTTTTTACCTGCTCCAAAGCGGCCAGCGACCTGGCCGAGCGGGTCTTGCCGTCCCTGTCCCTGGCGCACATGCGCCAGGGGGTTAAAGCCTTGAAAAAGGCGGTGCTGGAGTTCCTGTCCGGCTATCCGCAGTTCACAATGGGGGCGACTTCGGAAGACACCTCCATTCTCTTCCTGGTCTGGGAAAAAGAAGACGGCGACCTGTATGACGAACTGATGGACGCGGGCATCATGACCGAGAGCGGCGTCTATTTCGCCCTGACCGGCGGCGGCCGCAACTGCGTGCGCTTACGGGTGCCGCCGCAGGAGCAGTTGGAGCAGTTCAAGGAACTGTGGCAACGGAAGTTCGGCCCGGGCGCGTAGCCGCCCAAACCGTCGGCTGCCCACAAAAAGCGTTCAGGAGCATTCGTTTCCTGGGCGCTTTTTGTGAAGTTATAACAGTTTTGTTGCGTTTCACTTCCAGGGGCGGTAAGATGCCCGAAAAAGCCCATGGCCGTTGCGAGGTGCCGCGTTGACGAATGTATGCCATAAAGAGCCTGAAATCGGGTCGGTCTCCGAAAATTCGCGGCGGCGGTTCCGCTGGTTGCTCCCAGCCGGGCCGCCGCCGGGTAAGCTGGGCCGCTGGCTGGTGTGGCGGACACTCCGTATTGCGTTGCTGTTGGTGATCGTCGCCGTCGGGGTGGGTTTGGGCTTCCGCGACCGCCTGATTTTCCACCCCCTGGCCGAAGAAGCGGCCACCCCGGCGGCCTACGGCATAAACTTTGAGGAAACCTGGCTCACCACCGCCGCTGGCGGCCGGGTGCGGGCCTGGCGGCTGCCCGCGGCCCCCGGTGCGTCCGGCCGGACGGCGCTGTTTTTCCAGGGCAACAGCGGCAATATGTCCATCAGGCTGGGGCATTTGTCCAGCCTCCAGGCCTTGGGGCTGAACGTGCTGTCCGTGGACTATCCCGGCTATGGCCCCAGCCCCGGCCGCCCCAGCGAAACAGCCGTCTACCAGGCCGCCGAGGCCCTGTGGAATTGGGCCGTTCAAGAGGGCGCCCAGCCGGAAGAAATGCTCATCTACGGCTACTCCCTGGGCGGCGGCACGGCCGCCTGGCTGGCCAAGACTCATCCCCCGGCCGCCCTGGTGCTGGATTCCACCTTCACCATGCTCCGCGAGGTGCCCGCCTACGACCTGCCTTGGCTGAGCCCCTATCTCAAACTCAGTCTGGGCGAAGCCTTCGACACCCGCAGCCGCCTGGCCGCCATCCAATGCCCGCTATTAGTCTTCCACAGCCCGGACGATGAAGTGGTGCCCTTCGCCCTGGGCCGCGAACT
This sequence comes from Candidatus Adiutrix sp., assembly GCA_031285975.1. Taxonomy (GTDB): domain Bacteria; phylum Desulfobacterota; class Desulfarculia; order Adiutricales; family Adiutricaceae; genus Adiutrix. The sequence continues at coordinate 4,979 of JAITVE010000213.1, forward strand.
CTTCGAAAGCTACCCCCGCGCCAAAGATTTTGGCCAAACTGTGGGTGGCCACACCGATTTCCTCCTGAACAAGCCCCTCTTCCTCGAAAAAATGAACAAGCTGCTGGACTCGCTGCCGCCGAGGCCGTGAACAGAAAACCCCTCTAATCGCTTCAATCCGTGAAGCGATTAGAGGGGCGCATTCGCTTCGCACTATTGCTGATAATCGAACGAGACCACCGCGCTCAAAAACGGCTGCGATTCCCGGACTAATTCCAGGTGGAGCGGATGCTCCAAATAGGCGGTCAGGGTCTCGGGGCCGTCGAGGTCAATTTCCACCAGCGCGTCCATATTCTGGGCGCGGGCCACGCAGTTGTAACGCACCCGCACCCAGTTCACGCCGATAACCGCGTCCGCCAGTTGCCGGTACGCGTTTTCGATGAGGGCTTTCTGTTCGTTGGTCAGCCCGCCGGAACGGCCACGCAGTAAAAGCAGGTGGCGCATGGCTCAGTCCTCCCCGACTTCCAGGACGCCGCCCCGGTCGGCTGAGGTGACCAGGGCCGCGTAGCGTTTCAAATAGCCGCGCAGATCCGGGCGGGGCCGGTATTTCCAGGCGGCCCGGCGGGCGGCCAGTTCGGCTTCGTCCACGTGCAGGGTGAGTTCCTTGCGGTTGACGTCAATGGTGATCTTATCGCCGTCCCGCACCAGGGCCAGCGGGCCCCCGGCGGCGGCTTCAGGGGAGATGTGCCCGACGAAACAGCCGTTGTTGGTGCCGGAAAACCGGCCGTCGGTTATCAGGGCCGTGGAGCGGCTGAGGCCCTGGCCGTTAAGGGTTTTCATGGGTTTGTACAATTCTTTCATGCCCGGCCCGCCCTTGGGGCCTTCGTAGCGGATGACCACCACCTGCCCCGGCGTGATGCGGCGGGCGTTGACCGCTTCCATGCAGGCGTCTTCGGAGTCAAAGCAAACGGCTGTGCCGGTGAAGGCCCGCACGCTTTCATGGATGGCCGCCGGTTTGGAGACCGCCGTATCCGGGGCCAGGTTGCCGCGCATGATGGCCAGCCCGCCCAAGGTGCTGTGGGGATTGTCCAGGCCGCGTATGAGGTCGGCGTTGGGCGCGGAGGGAGCCGCCGCCCCGGCCAGGTTTTCCCCCACGCTCTGGCCGCTGACGGTCAGGCAATCGGTGTGGAGGAAGGGCTGGATGACTTTCATCACTTCCGGCATCCCCCCGGCGTTGTGCAGGTCAACAGCGTCGTATTCATGGGTGGCCGGGTTGATTTTGGCGATGAGGGGAATTTTTTCGCTGTAGCGGTCGAAGGCGTCCATGATTCCGGCGGCGTCCAGCCCGAGTTCGTGGGCAATGGCGCAGCTGTGGATGACCACGTTGCTGGAGCCGCCGACGGCCATCATGGTCATGACGCCGTTTTCCAATGACTCGCGGCTCAAAATTTTGCGGGCTGAAACGCCGCGCAGGGCCATTTCCACCGCCTTTTCGCCGCTGGCAAAGGCGCTGCGCAGCCGGTCATTGTAAACCGCCGGGATGAGCGCGCCGCCGGGCAAGGTCATGCCGATGGCCTCGCTGAAGCCGCACATGCTGTTGGCCGTGCCCATGAACTGGCAGGAGCCGCAGGACGGCCCGGTCAAGTCCACCAACCGCTCGACGTCGGCTGGGGAGAGTTCGCCCATCTGCATTTTCCCGGCGGCCTCGCTGGCCGTGGTGGTGTCGGTTTTGCTGCGCTGGCCGAAGGGCGGGCCGGACAGCATACACCCGCCCGGCACCAGGATGGCGGCAATGTCCAGCCGGGCGGCGGCCATGAGCATACCGGGGACGATTTTATCGCAGCTGGCCAGCAGCACCAGCCCGTCCAGCCTATGGGCCTGGGCCATGGTTTCCACGCTGTCGGCAATGAGTTCCCGCGAGGGCAGCACGTAGTTGTTGCCAAAATGCCCGGTGGCCACCCCGTCGCAGCAGGCGATGACCCCGAACTCCGCCGGTACGCCCCCCGCCCGGTAAATGCCGTACTTCACCTGCTCGGCAACGCGGCGGAACACGGTATGCCCCGGCACCATATCGGAAAACGAGTTGGCAATGCCGATGATGGGCCGCTTCAAATCATCCCCGGAATACCCGCAGGCCTTCCACAAAACCCGGTTGGCCACATATTCCGGCCCCAAAAAACGCCCGATGTTGGAATCCGTCATGCTGCATACCTCCCCTGCATTGTTATTCAAAAAATAAAGGGATAACGGGCCTAGTATACCATAAATAGAAGTGTTTGGTAGTGGTTACTCATCTTCGCACGTTGACAATACCCCGCTGGCATGATATTAAAAATCATGGCTTTTTATCAACAAATCAGTGATTATTATGATGCGCTTTTCCCGGCGGACGCGGAGGAGATGGCCTTTGTGCGCGGCTTGTTGCCAAGCGGGGCGACGGCGCTGGATATCGGCTGCGGCACGGGGAACAAAACTGTTTTTCTGGCCGAGGGCGCGGCCTGGGTTGAAGGGGTTGACCTTGATGCGGCTATGATTGCGCGGGCCGTGGCTGACAATGCCCGGCCGAATATCCGTTACCGGACGCTCCACATGGACGGCCTTGGCAAAACCTTTGCGGGGCAGCGGTTTGACGCTATTGTGTGCCTCGGCAACACGCTGGTGCATTTGCCGTCGCCCGAGGGCATTCAAGCGTTTTTGGCGGACATGGCCGGGCTGCTGGCGGCCTCGGGCTGCGTTATTGTGCAGATACTGAACTATGACCGCATTCTTGACCGCGACGCGCTGGAACTTCCCGTGCTGGAAACGCCGCATATCCGCTTTACCCGCGCCTACCGGCGCGACGGCCGCTTGCTGCGCTTTTTGACCGCGCTTGAAGATAAAACCACCGGCGCGGTTCTGCGTAACGACATTCCTCTGTACCCTTTGCGTATGGGGGAGTTGACGGCTATGCTGCGCGGCGTTGGTTTGGGATCTCACTATTTCGGCAGCTATCAGGGGGATGCGCATACGGCGGATTCCTTTGTGACCATAGCGCACTGCCAACGCGATACGGCAGTTTCGCCACAAGGAGAACATGAATGAACCCGGATCAGGATTTTTCAAGCGACAGCCGCTCCGGCGGCTTGATTTCCGCCTGCGAAGAGCGGCAGAGCCGCGAAGTGCGGGCCGTGGAAGGGCCGTGCCCGCTGTGCGGAAAAGTGCAGGAATATTTTTCCGACGAGTTGCGCAGCAAAGAGCAGGTGCGTTGCTATGACTGCAAGGAAATGATTGACGCGCAACAGTTTTTACAATCCGCTGATTCGTGAGGGCTGTGCCCGGCCAAGGAGAGCCGCATGAACACGTTGATTTCCAAAGCGTTCCAGCATGACCGTCAGGAGTTTACCCTGCCGGATTGCGCCTATGACCACCTGTGGGCGGAACTGGCGGCCAAAGATGAGGCCGAAGTCGCCCGGCTGGCCCTGGCCCGGGCGGTGGAGCCGGGGCGCTATGCGGTGGAAATGATGGGCGCGGAATATACGCTCGACGTTTGCAACCGCAGCGTTTCCGGGCCGGTCAACCGGATAGCCCCGGACAAGCGCACCGTGCTGTGCCTGGCCCATTACCTGAACGGGGCGGCCGACGTCGCTTTGACAAACAATATGGTTTCCGAAAAAGTTCTGCCCGGCGGCGACCGTTTTTTTTCGGGAGGCCACGCCCTCAAGCGGCAAGCCATTTTGGGCAAATTCGCCGCGAGCGGCCCGGAGTTCATCAAAGCTGCGGAAAGTTTGGGGGGCGAAGCGCTGGCCAGCGGCCCCGACAGCTTCAGCTTCAAAATCAAGCTGCTGCCGAAAATTGTCGGCCAGCTTGTCTTGGGCGAAGAGGATGATGAATTCCCGGCGCAGCTGAGTTTCGCCTTTGACGACTCCGCGGTCAAGCACGTCAGCCTGGGGGTTCTGGCCAGCCTCATCGCCATTTTGAACGATCAGATGGTTGCCTGAACGGGAATGTAAACCGTTCCGAATCAATTTGCATATCAGCGGCTTATTGGAACATAGCCCGTTTTTTCGATAAGTTCTTGGCCCTGCGGGGAGAGAATCCAATCAATCAGTAATTTGGCCTTGGGTTTGGGAGAACCGAGAGTGACGGCGTAAAAGTTGGCGGTGAAGGGATAGCTGCCGTTTCTGATGTTTTCGATAGTGGGGGCTACGCCGTTTATTTTTAGCAGTTTGGCTTCTGGGTTGGCATACATGGTGGTGGCGAAATATCGGTATGAATAGCCGATAGCGGGCTGCACTCCGCGCCAGCGCACGGAAACTTGCTTGAGCAGGCTGCTGGAAAGCATGAGGCTGGCATCAGGCAGAGGTTGGGGAGTTTGTATGGGGAGGCCGCCCATGATTTGCGCGAGGCCCGTTTGGCTGCCGGAGCCTTCCGGGCGCATGAAGGCAATGACGGGGCCGCCCTGAGCCCAGCCAAAAGTGCGCCAGTGAGCGCTTTTACCGGAAAATATGTTGCGTATTTCCTGATGGCTAAGGCTGTCCACCGGGTTATCTTTGCCCGCTAAAAACACGAAAGCTTCCCAGCCAATGGGGGTGAAGCGCAAATCGGCCCCGGCATTCTGAGCCGCCTTTATTTGCCCCGCAGATGGCGCGGCCACGAAGATGATATCGCGTTTGCCTTGTATGAGAGCCTCATAGGCATTGCGGGTGCCGTCACACAGAACTGTGTTCTGCGAAAACGTCTTTCGGTCATACACTGCTTCCGCAAAGGCGGCATAGACAGGGTACAGTGCCGTGGCCCCATCCAAAACCGGCGCTTCGCCTGCCAGTTTCACCGTGGCCTCTTCGCCCAGTTTTGCTGTTTGGGATATTGGTGAAAAGGGCACATACAGGCTCAAATCCGGTCTATCGTCCGTTCCTTCCACCGTGCGGCCCTGAAGCCACCAATCTTTGCGCAAAGCTGTGGGGAAAATGAGGATTGCTGCAACAGTAACGGTTGCGACAGCCGCTGAAAGCGAAGCCTTTCGGCGGCTGTGTTTCATCCACAATAAAAGAGAGACCGCGCTGGCAACTACCAGTGCCAAAGCGACTGGGAGCATCCCGAAGATATTGTCTATCTTGGCGAAGGCGGTAAAATACTCAAAGCTGTTCAACAGATAGCCGCCCGCCAGCCATGTCAAAACGGTAAGCCCCAGCCGTATTATTTGCCAGGTTATTTTTCCCGCCATTGTCAATATCCGCTACATGTGCGGGGTGCTGGCCCCTGAACCCCACCAAAGGAAAAGTAGCGTCATCAGGGCTGGGATAATAAACACAACCACGGCAATGACCATACCGACAGACCCTACCCGTTTTTTCCCCAAACACAGGGCAAAAACAGATGCCAAAGCGGGAAGAGCAAACCGTAAAACGTCTACGGCCAAAAACAGAATAAAAGGCACAAGCAGTGTGATGGCCGAGATAGTCATGCCAAAGCCGCCTATCTGGCTTTTTCCCAGCCAAAGCAGATTAATCGCCAGCACCATAGCCACAAGAGCCGCAGTGGCCAAGAGGGTCGATAATAATGGAATATAGTAAAAGTATTGCACTGCAAACATGCAAAGGGACAAGCCAAAAGTAAAGGCCAGTATGAGAATATTTTTCCGTTGCGTTGTCGTTATTGCATTGCTTTCCTGCGGCACGACGTTTTGAAAACTTTTTTCGCTATTGTTTTCCATAAAACCCCTTCATTTTAAAACCGCATATGAATCTATATTTCATAGTATCTCATAGTCTATACCATTTGACAAGATATTCGGGGAGAAAACAACTCAGGCCGCCGGGATGCTTCCCGGCGGCCTGAGTTGTTTGTGGTGAAGGCGCGAAACCTATTTGCCGTCAACAGCTTCGGGCGGAGTGACCGCTTCGGCGGGGGCTTCCGGGGCGGCGGGGGCCTCGCTGCTTTCGCTGGCGCTCAGCGCGCTGTCACCCTGCACCAGGCGGCAGGCGGCTTCTATGGCGCTGGCCTGGTCGGGGAAGAAGGAGTCGGGGCCCAAGTCCTGGTAGAAACCGGCCTTCTTCATGGCCTCCATGGGCTGGCGGCTGAGGCCGGACATGAACACCCGAATGCCCCGCCGCTGGGCCATCTGAATCAGCTCGTTGAGCACCACCAGCGAGGAGGCGTCCAGCGAGAAGACGTACTTCATCTTTATGATGATGACCTTGGGCTGGCGGGCCAGGTAGCGCACGGCGGTCTGGAGCTTTTTCGAGGCCCCGAAAAACATTTCCCCATAAATGCGCAGGATGAGGATATCTTCGTTGAAGCCGTGGGCCGGGTTGGGCAGGTCGATTTCGTCCGGCTCCTGCACCAGCGGGCGAATCTCCACATCGGCCTGGGCGGCCATGCGCTTGATGAAGAGGATGGCCGCAGTCATCATGCCTATTTCCACAGCCACAGTGAGGTCGAAAACCACGGTGAGGGTGAAGGTTAAGAGAAACACCGTGCAGTCGCTCTTGGGATAGTGCTTCAGCCGCACGAATTCCCGCCACTGGCCCATGTTGATGGCCACCGAGACCAATATGGCCGACAGGGCGGCCAGGGGCACGGCTTTGGCCAGGGGCGCGGCCACCACCAGCACCGCCAGGCAGACCACAGCGTGGATGAGCCCGGCCACCGGGGTGACCCCGCCGTTGCGGATGTTGGTGGCCGTGCGGGCGATGGCCCCGGTGGCCGGGAGGCCCCCGAAAAAGGGCGTGACGATGTTGGCGATGCCCTGGGCCATCAATTCCTGGTTGGGGTCGTGCTTGTCGCCTATCATGCCGTCGGCCACCACCGCGCACAAGAGGGACTCGATGGCCCCCAACAGGGCGATGGTCACAGCCGGGCCCAAAAGGTATTGAAAGGTTTGCAGATTAAAGGCCGGGGCCTGAAAGACGGGCAGCCCCCCCGTGAAGCCGCCGAAGCGGGTGCCGATGGTCTCCACCGGCAGCTTGAAAAGCCAGGCGGCCAGGGTGGCCAGAATCAGAATGGCGATGGGCCCCGGCAGGGCTTTGCGCAGTTTTTTCGGCCAGAAGACAATGCCCAGAAAGCAGACCGCCGATAAAACAAGCGTGACCGGCTTGATCTGCGACAGGCTTGTCCACACGCCGTAGAGCGAGGCGAAAAAGCCCGACTCGCCGCCTTCCACCGGGGCCAGCCCCAAAAAATCCCGCAGCTGGGTGGAGAGGATTATCACGGCAATGCCGCTGGTGAAGCCGCTGATTAAAGGGTAGGGGATGTAGTTTATCAGCGCCCCCAGGCGCAACAAGCCCATGGCCAGCAAGAGCACCCCGGCCATGATGGCGCAGATCAGCAGGTTGGCCATGCCGTACTGCTGCACGATGTTCAGGATGATGACGATGAAGGCCCCCGTGGGCCCGCCGATGGCCACCCGCGAGCCGCCCAGAAGCGAGGTGATGAACCCGGCCACGGCGGCCGTCACCAGGCCGCTCTCCGGGCTGGCCCCGGAAGCGATGGCAAAGGCAATGCCCAGGGGGATGGCCACAATGCCCACGGCCAGGCCCGCCAACAGGTCGCTTTTAAAGGTTGGGACGGAATAGTTTTTAAGGCACTCAACGAGTTTGGGCTGAAAAAAATGAAGAGACATTCACCACCATCCGAAGCCCCGCAGGGCTTTGCGCAACGTGAAAATATAAAAGCCGAATGCCGAACATGTCGATGTCCGTCATTCAGCCCGACAGGCAAACGTCAGTTACAGAAAAACCCGGTGTGAGCCGGGAAATTTTTGCGCCTGATTTCGGCGCATAAGCACCATATACACCCAATATACTAAAAGGTCAAGGGATTCCGGAACTTTTTACAAGTTTTTCACCTCCGGCAGGGCAGCGCCCAAAGGCCGGGAATCACCACGGCAGGAAAAAAGCCCGGCGCGGTTGCGCGCGCCGGGCTTTTTTGCGGGCTCGGGTTATCGGCTAAAACTCGAACTCATCATCCATGGGCAGGGCCGCCGCTTTTTTCCCGGAGGCCGGGGGCAGGCCCAGAAAATCCTTCAGCTGGGTTGAAAAAATCAGTATGGCGATG
>JAITVE010000028.1 GCA_031285975.1 Candidatus Adiutrix sp.
CCACTTCACCGACCCCATCACCAACATGAAAATCACCGCCCACGGCTACGCGGCCCTCTCGGCTGTCATCGACCCGGACGTCGCCGTGCTGGAAGGCGGCTATTCCATCCAGGGGGCCCTGCCCTACCTGAACCTGGCCATCGCCATGTCCATGGCCGGGCTGGACTGGAGCCGCGTGGAGGAGCCCCGCCCCCCGGCGGCGGAACTGGCCACAGACCCCCGCACCCTGGACTACATTGAACGCCTGGCCGAAACCATCCACCGCGCCCGCCGCCGTCCCGAGACAATGGATTCCGGCTCCGCCCGCCAGGGCGGCTGGTGGGTGCGGGAACGCTCAATTTTCTATGACACCCACACCCTGGAAGGCGGCGACGATGGCCGCTACCGGGGCTCCATCCACGAACAGCAGCGCGAAGCCTGGCGCGGCTGTCCCGACTGCCCCGGAGTCCTGGTCATCCACACCCGTTCGGAAGTCAGCCGCCCATCAACCCATGTGCTGCCCCACCGGCGGGCCTGCCCAAAGTGTTTGGAACTGGCCGAAGAATTGGAAAAGCAGCAAAAATCATAAGAGGTGAAACCATATGCAGAACGGCGGAAGGTAATGAACACCGCGCTATTTTCTAATAAATGCCTTTCGCTCATTGTTTGGATGCAACAAACATTGCACCTTTTCCCTGCGTGACGACCAACGCCGTCAAGCCAATCGGTATTCGTCAACGGGAACATTGAGAGAACGCGCACCTCTTCCTCTCCAAAGCCTGGAAGGCGGTTCCTCCGCCTTCCAGAAGGGGTCAAGGGGACGCTGTCCCCTTGCGGGGTTTGGGGCAGAGCCCCTATTAACAAAATCTTCGTGCGAAGCATCATCTATATTCAGGAGTCACAATGGCTAAAGCCAAAACGCAATATGTCTGCCGCGAGTGCGGGAAACGGAGCCCCAAGTGGCTGGGGCGCTGCCCGCAGTGCCAGAGCTGGGATAGTTTGGAGGAGGAAGCCGTCCAGAGTGCGGCTCCGGCGGGCGGGGGGGCGCCGTATATGGCCCCCACGCCTTTGTCGCTGGCGAAGGCGGCGGAGACGGATCGGCTGTCCACCGGGCTGGCGGAGTTGGACCGGGTGCTGGGCGGGGGGCTGGCTCCCGGCGCGGTGACGCTGTTGTCGGGGGAGCCGGGGGTGGGGAAGTCCACGCTTATGCTCCAGGCGGCGGCGGGGCTGGCCCGGAAGGGGCGGCGGCTGCTGTACGTCACTGGGGAGGAGTCGGCGGCCCAGGTGCGGCTGCGGGCCGAGCGGCTGGGGCTGGATTTGTCCACCCTGTGGGTGATGGCCGAGACCCGCGTGGAGGCCATCAGCCAGGCCCTGGCCGCCGAAGACTGGGACGTGGCCGCCGTGGATTCCATCCAGACCCTGACCATTGCCGAGGCCTCCGGCGCGGCCGGGAGCCCGGCCCAGGTGCGGGAGAGCGCGGCCCGTTTGAGCGCGTTGGCCAAGAGCCGCCAGGTGCCGCTGTGGCTCATCGGCCACATCACCAAGGAGGGCTCCATCGCCGGGCCCAAGCTTTTGGAACATTTGGTGGACACCGTTCTCTATTTCGAGGGCGACCGGGAGCGGGCCCTGCGGCTTTTGCGGGCCTTCAAGAACCGCTTCGGCCCGGTGGGGGAAGTGGGCGTTTTTGAGATGACCGGCCTGGGGCTGGGGGAGGTCGCCAACCCCTCGGCCCTCTTCCTGGCCGAGCGGCCCGAACGGGCCAGCGGCTCGGTGGTGGCCCCGATTATGGAGGGCCAGCGGCCGCTTTTGATGGAAATACAGGCCCTGGTTTCGGCCAGCCCGCTCCCCGTGCCGCGCCGACAGGCCCTGGGGGTGGACAGCGCCCGGGTGGGGCTCCTGGCCGCCGTGCTGGAAAAAAAGGTGAAGCTGAAACTTTTTGACCGCGACATTTTCGTCAACGTGGTGGGCGGGGCCAAAATTTCCGAACCGGCGGCCGATCTGGCCATTGTGGCGGCCATGGCGGGCAGCTGGGTGGATAGGCCCGCGCCCGACGCCACGGTATTCATCGGCGAAGTCGGCCTGGCCGGGGAGGTGCGGAGCGTGGCCCACCTGGAAGCCAGGCTGCGGGAGGCCGCCCGCCTGGGCTTTACCCAGGCCGTCGTGCCGCCGGGGGCCATCAAGAAGCCGCCGCTTGCGCTTTTGCCGGTGAAAAGCGTGTACCAATTGTTGATTGAGCATTTGGGGTTCAAGAAATAGGGTGGCTTCGCAGGCGGGGAAGCCACCCTCATCAGCACATCCTCATGTGTTCTCCCCCGCCGTCATTCCGGCGGAGGCCGGAACCCATTTCCAGTGGCGTATGTTTTTGCCGCCCAAGTCATTACCATCTTCTTCGTCCTTCTCGCCCGGTGGCATGAAAAATAAGAAGCAGAGAGGGCGTTACCTATAAATTGCTTCCCTGGAAATGGAAACCGGCTTGCGCCGGTATGACGGCCAGAGGCAAAAGCCCCCGTTTCTTCGGTGAGAAACGGGGGCTTTTGTTTGAGCGGAACGGGCGGCTCA
>JAITVE010000087.1 GCA_031285975.1 Candidatus Adiutrix sp.
GCTGGAGGCCGGGCTGGACCCCAACCGCGGTTTGGAGCAGGCCCTGATCGATTCCGGGCGCAATAAGGGGGTGGCTCAGATGCTCCTGGCGGCCGGGGCGAGCACGAGCCCCGCTTCGAGCTTTGACACCCCCTTGCACCACGCTGTGGCCTGGGGCACGGAGGCGGATCTGGATATGCTTTTGGAAGCGGGCACCGACCCGAACCCCAGCCTCAGGCCCAACAGCTATATGCCGCTGCATTACGCGGCCTTTTCAGGCAGAAGCTATGCGGTGAAGCGGCTTTTGGAATATGGCGCTGACCCCGCCCCGCGCGATGAGTTCGGCATGACGCCCCTCCACTGGGCCGCCTGGCGCGGGGATGCGAAAAGCTGCGTCCTGCTGCTGGCCGCCGGAGCCCCGGCGGATGGACCCAATGAATATGATAAACTTACGCCCCTGTTCCACGCGGCCAACCTGGGCGGCGCCCCGGCCCTGGCCGCCCTGCTGGAAAGCGCTTCGCCGAACCTGCGGGCCCTGCTCCACCGGGCCAATGACGATGAGGAAACCCCCTGGGATATAGCCGCCCAGGGGCGGGTTCGCAATGCCATTGGCTATGTGATGAACGGCGCGAAGTTTGGCCTCAGCCGGGAAAATCTGGGCCTGCCGCGCCCGGGCGAAAAGGTTGATTTGGAGGCCTGGCAGCGGGCCTTGGACGACCGGGCGGAATGTGTGCGCCTTCTGCTGGCGGCCGGGGCTGACCCGACGCGCCTTTTGCCGGAAAATAACACCATCTTCCACTCGCTGTTTGACGCGAGGCTGGGCCGGTACTATTTCCCCATGTTTGATAGCTATAATGGGGTGCGGCATAAGAATCCCGACATTTTTTACGATTTGGGGCTACAGGTTATGCCCCTGGCGTATCCGCAGAGCTTGCGGGGCCTGTTGCGGGCGGGCGTTCCTCTGCCGGATTTGAAAGAAGGGCGCACCTGGGAAGATTATTGCCGACAGGCCGCGTCGTCTTCTCCCTTCATCAATATGGGGGCCAGAAGTACGGCGGACGAGGACTGGGCTGTGCAGAAGGAACACGCGGCCGCCTGCACGGCCGTCCTGAAAGAAGAGAGCGCCCGAAGGGCGGCTTTGCCGTGAGGCGTTCCCTTCCATGCGCCCCGGGCGACCGCTGAAAATAGCTCTTGCATTACGAAGCGATATGTACTAAAAGTATAAGGTTTGGAGAAGCTTGGGCCGCTATTTGTCGGGCCGCACTTGTCAGCCGGGAGAGATACATGCTTCAATATATGCGAAGAAACGCCAACAGCACCGTGGTGTGGCTCATTATCGGGGCCATCGCCGTGGTTTTCGTCTTTTTCGGAATCGGCGGTAGCGGCGGCAGCAGCCGGATGATAACGGTCAACGGCGAGGAAGTCCCGTACATTGATTATAGCCGCTTGGTGGACGAACTGAGCCGCAGCGGGGATTATTCCGAGGCTTCGGCCCAGGCGGCCAGAATTGAGGCGGCCCGGCAGTCGGTGTCCCGCCTTTTGACCTTTCAGTTCGGGCGCGGGGTGGGGCTGGAGCCCAGCGACCAGGCCGTGGCCCGGCGCATTGCCGAGAGCCCCGATTTCCAGACCGACGGCCGCTTTGACCGCGAATTGTATTTAGACATTTTGGAGGCCAACGGCCTGAACCCGGCGCGCTATGAGGCGGACATCCGCAACTCCCTGCTGGCCGAGCGCTCCGCCGGGCTCATCGTCTCCCTTTCGAAAGCCTACCGGCCCGAGGTGCGGGAGGCCTATCATTTTGAAAGCGACCAGGCGGAGTTCGACTACGCCTTTTTCCCCAGCGAAGTCCACCGGGCGGGTCTGGCCCCCACCGAGGCCGAACTGGGCGAATATTTCACCGCCACCCTGGAAACCTGGCGCAAACCGGCTACCATGAAAGTGCAGTATGTGGAGATCAAACCCGCTGACTTTGTGGCTCAGGCCGAGGTGACTCCGGCGGAACTGGAAACTTTTTATCAGGACAATATCCAGCGGTTCAGCTTCCCGGAATCGGCGGAAGTCAGCCATATTCTTATCAGGTTTCCCCAACTGAACCCCGGCCAGGCCGAAAAAGACGCGGCGCTGGCTACGGCTCAGGCCGCTTACGAGCGGGCCAAGACAGAGGATTTCGCCGCCCTGGCTACGGAACTCTCCCAGGATCCGGGCAGCGCCCAGCGGGGCGGGGCCCTGGGCAGCATCAGCCGGGGCATGACCCTGGCTAACTTTGAAGACGCGGCCTTCACCGCGCCCGTGGGCGAAGTCACCCAGCCCGTGGAAACCGACTTGGGCTACCACGTCATCAAGGTCACCAGCCGCAAAGAGGCGGGCACCCAGCCTTTGGACGAGGTGCGCGAGGCCCTGACCGGCGAGATGAAAAATTTCAAGGCCCGCGAACTGGCCGTGGCCAAGCTGGAAGACCTGATTATCCGGGCCGAAACCTCTAAGCTGGCCGAAGCCGCCGCTTCCCTGGGTTTGACGGCCACGGCCAGTGAAAGTTTTACGGCGGCCGAACCCCCGGCCTTTTTCAGCGGCGACGCGGCGGCGGTGAACAAAGCTTTTGCCGCCGCCCTGGGCAAGACCGGCGACCCGGTGGAAAGCGAAACCGTGCTGGCCCTCTACGAGCCCCTGGAGCGTCAGGAAAGTTTTATCCCGGCGTTGGAGGACGTGAAGGCGGAAGTCACCGAGGCCTGGATTACGCGCCAGGCCGACCGCAAAGCCCGCGAAACCGCCTCCGCCTTTCTGGCCGAAGCTGCGGCCAAGGGCTGGAGCCAGGCCCTGAGCGAAGCCGCCGCCAAGCCTGAAAGCGGCCACAGCGGCCCGGCTGGCCGCCTCCAATTGGCTAGCGTGGCGCCCTTTGACACTGCGGAGGAGGCTCACTTCCGGGCCACGGTCTTTTCAGTGAGCAAGGCCGGGGAAATTTCCCCCATCCCGATGCCGGGCAAACTGAACGGCAAACCGGGCGCTTTCGCCATGACCATGACCAATTTCGTGCCGGCTGACGAGGCCCTTCTGGAAAACGAGCTTGGCGAATACCTGAACTTTTACATGAATCAGCAAAAAGCCAACCTGATGTACGAAGTCTGGCAGATGGAACTGTTCGAACTGTCCAAAGACAACGTGGTCGTGCCCGCCGAGTATTTGCAGTAACGGCAGTACAGACAGCACAGCCCGACCGGCCCAAAGCCCGTACCGATAGAGAACCCCGGCCATCGGCCGTCCCGTGGAGCCCATATGTTTGAACGTTTAAGCGACAAGCTGACCGCCACTTTTCAAAAGCTTACCGGCCGCGGCAAGGTTAGCGAGGCCGACCTCCGCAACACCTTGCGGGAAGTGCGCCTGGCTCTTCTGGAAGCCGACGTGCACTATAAGGTGGTCGGCAGCTTTTTAAAAACCGTGGAAGAACGCGCCCTGGGCGCGGAAGTCATGGGCAGCCTCACCCCCGGCCAGCAGGTTCTCAAAATAGTCTATGAGGAACTGCGGGACGTGATGGGGGCTTCCGCCGCCGGGCTCGACCTCACGGGCCGCCCGCCGGTGCCGGTGATGATGGTGGGTTTGCAGGGTTCCGGCA
>JAITVE010000252.1 GCA_031285975.1 Candidatus Adiutrix sp.
CAGGATGGGTTAGCCCACATCAGCGAGTTGGCCGACACGTTTGTGAAAGACGCGGCGGCGGTGGGCAAAGTCCACCCGCCAGGCATGGTCACGGTGCTGGAAGATGACCTGCCCCGCAAGCGCCTGGCCCTGAGCCTCAAAAGCAACCCCGGCCAAAGCGAACGGCGCGGCCTGCCTGCGGACGGCGGCGACCGCAAACGCCCCGCCGGGCAGGGCGGCCCCAAGCGCCCCGGCGGAAACCAGCAGCAGCGCGGCGGCGGACGGCCCGAAGCCCAGCCCTTCAACAACCCCTTCGCGGCTTTGAAAAAGAAGTAAGCATGACCACCAACGCCTCGTATAAATATCTGGATATCATCACCGGGCTCTTTGCCACGCTTTTGATTGTCTCCAACTTCGCCTCCACCCGCATCATTGATTTGGGCTGGGGCCTGAGTTTTGACGCGGGGACGCTCATGTTCCCCTTCACCTATATTTTCAACGACCTGTTGACCGAGGTCTACGGCTACAGCCGCAGCCGCCGGGTCATCTGGATAGGCTTCCTGGCCCTGGTTATTTCGGCGGTCTCCCTGGGGTTGGTGGGGCTCTTCCCCCCGGCTGAGGGCTGGGATCAGGCCGAGGCCTGGGACGCCATCATGGGCTTGGTGCCCCGCATTGTCGGGGGCAGCCTTTTGGCCTATTTTCTGGGGGAATTCGTCAATTCCTACATCCTGGCCAAGCTGAAGGTCAAAACCCAGGGCCGCCATTTGTGGCTGCGCCTCATTGGCTCCACGGCCGTGGGGCAGATTTTCGACACCCTGGTCTTCGCCTCCGTGGCCTTTATCGGCGTCCTGCCCTGGGATTTGTGGTGGACGGTGGTGATTTCCAACTACCTGTTCAAGGTGGGCATCGAGGTGCTGCTGCTGCCCCTCACGGCTCTGGTGGTCAACCGCCTGAAACGCGCCGAAGGCAGCGACGTGTATGACCGCGAGACCCGCTTCTCGCCCTTTCGCTGGCGCGACTGAGCCCGATTTGCTATAGTGGTCGGATGGATCGCCACGACTCAATACGCGACTATAAAAAAGCCTGGCTGCGGCAGTTGCAAAAGGCCTATGACACCCTGTTATGGCACAAGCGGCTGAGCGTCAAAAGCCCGGCCAGCCTGGGGCTGATGAAGGGCGCGAGCGCCTGGGGCCGCTGGGTGGAGGGCGAGGGGCGGCTGCTCCTGAGCGAGGAACTGATCCTGAACCACCCCTGGTCGGCGGTGCTGGGCATTCTGGGGCACGAGATGGCCCACCAACTGGTGAGTGAACGGCCCGTTGCCGCCCGCGAGGGCCAGCCCGCCCACGGGCCCCTGTTCCAGTTCATGGGGGCCAAGCTGGGGCTGGACGCTTTTTATCTTCAGGCCACGGTGGATTTGCAAAAAAACTGCCCCCGCCCCTGGCCAGACCGCGACAGCGACCGCCTGCCGGACGAGAGCGCGAAAGTTTTGGACAAAGTGCGCAAACTTTTGGCCCTCTCCGGCTCGCCCGTGGAGGCCGAAGCCCAGGCGGCCATGAAAGCCGCCGCCCGCCTCATGGCCCGCCACAACTTGGAGCGGCTGGAAGAGGGCGGCGACAGCGGCTACGATTACCGGCTCATAGAGTTGCACGCCCCGCGCATTGACAGCCGCCTGGGGCTCATCGCCCATATTCTGGGCCGCCACTTTTTCGTGAAAGCCCTCTTCACCCCCAGTTACGACGCGCGCCGCGACAGCGAGGGCCACGACCTGGAAGTGGTGGGCCGCCCGGAAAACACCCGCCTGGCCGAGCACGTCTGCCGCTTTTTGCTGGAACGCAGCGAGAGTTTATGGCAGGACTACCGCCGAGCCCATAAAGGCGGCGGGCTGACCGCGCGGAACTCCTTTATTGGCGGCCTTCTGCGCGGTTTCGACCAAAAGCTGGACGAAGCCGCCGCCGCCGAGCCGAACATAGCCAGGCCGGAAGCCGGGGAACGGGCCGACTCCGCCGAGGCCCCATCCAGCGGCTTTTCCGCGCTGGTTCTCGCGCAAGATAAGGGTTTAACCGACTATTTCAAAAAACGCCACCCCCGGATTCAAACCCGTCAGCCGGGCCGCCGCCGCTTCTGCCCCGAGAGCGACCGGGCCGGGCAGGCGGCCGGGCGGGCCCTGAACTTGAACCGCCCGCTTGATGAAGGCCGTCCCGCCGCCGCCGGCCTTCAATTGCCCTTACTGTAAAAGATATCGCGCCGAAGCAGAGAAGAACACCGCCATGAGCCAAGACCCCGCCATTCATTGGAACCCGGACGACTACCGCATCGCCCGCCGCAGGATGGTGGACGGGCAGCTCAAAAAGCGCGGCATCGCCGACCCCCGCGTGCTGGAAGCCATGACCCGCGTGCCCCGGCATTTTTTCGTCGATGAGGCCCAGGCCCTCCAGGCCTACACTGATTCCCCCCTGCCCATCGGCTATGGCCAAACCATTTCCCAGCCCTACATCGTGGCCGCCATGGTGGAGGCCCTCGGGCTCATCCCCAGCGACCGGGTGCTG
>JAITVE010000172.1 GCA_031285975.1 Candidatus Adiutrix sp.
ACCATTACGATAACAGCAATGCCTATAATAAGAATTAGGCCGATAGGGGCAATAATTCGCCATTTCATACTTAATTTACTCATGACTATTTCTCCAAGCAAAACAGCAACTAGGCACCAAAGGACGCCGAAGGCCGCGAAATAAAACTGGATATAGTATCAGGTAAACTGAGCTATTTGTCAAGTGGCTTTACAAAGATTTATTACTAAATGCTTCAGCCCCGGCTCAGTTCCCCGGCGGCCCAGACGGCCAGCCGCTCCCTGTTAATTTTGGCGTTGTGCCGCACATCCACCGGAAAGGAGCGCCGCTTGAGAAAGGCGCTGATGTGGATGGTGCGGGGGTTGCTGCGGGCCAGGGTGCTTAATTCCTCCACCAGGGCCTGCCACTTGGGGGCTTTCAGCGTCGAGTGGGGCTCAATGATGATGACCGGCCGCTGGTGCGGGGCCGCCCCCACCCCCACCAGGGCCGAACGCCGCACCTGGGGGTGGTTGTTGAAAATGGCCTCGCAGGGGATGGAAAACAAAAGGCC
Organism: Candidatus Adiutrix sp.; assembly: GCA_031285975.1. Taxonomy (GTDB): domain Bacteria; phylum Desulfobacterota; class Desulfarculia; order Adiutricales; family Adiutricaceae; genus Adiutrix. The sequence continues at coordinate 530 of JAITVE010000172.1, forward strand.
CTGCGATGTCGCCACCCGGTGGGCCTTGCGGCCGCAGAACCACAGGCGGCCCTGGCTGTCCATCCAGCCCACGTCGCCCATGCGCCGCCAAAAATCCCCTCCGGCCTCGCCCTGCTGCATGGTGGACTGGGCGGTGTCCTGGGGCCGCTCGAAATAGGCCCGGCTGACCATGGGGCCCCGGGCGATGATTTCCCCAATCTCCCCCATCGGCAGCAGCAGATCGTCGCTGAAGCGGGCAATGGGGTTTTCTGAAATTTTAATGATGCCCAGGGACACGCCCCGGAGCGGGCGGCCCACGCACATGCCCAGCCCCTGCTCGGTCATGAGCCGGGTTTCGCCGGAAATTTCCCGCTCGTCAATGGTGGTGAGGGGCACGCCCTCGGTGGCGCCGTAGGGGGTGGAAAGGCGGCCCTCGGCGCTCATCAGAGAGGCGAAGGAGGCGGCCACACGGGGGGCCACCGGGGCCCCGGCGCTGAGCACCCGGCGCAGGGACGGCAGGCTCAGGCCGTGTTCGTGGGCAAAGCGGGCCGCGTTGCTCACCAAGGTGGGGGAGGCGAACATGCTGGTGACCCCGCGCTCGATAATGGGCTCCAGAATGCGGCGGGGGTCGGCCTTGGCCGGTTTGGCGGGGTTGATGTCCGGGATGACCGAGGTCAGGCCCAGGGCTGGGGCGAAGAGGCCGAAGAGGGGGAAGGTGGCCAGGTCAACGCCGCCCTCGCGGATGTCGAAATCTTCGCGGATGGCCTCCACCTGGGCGCGGAACATGGCGTGGGTATACACCACCCCCTTGGCCGGGCCCGTGGAGCCGGAGGTGAACAGCAGGGCGGCGGTGTCGTCCTCGCGGGTGGCCGCCGGGAGCTCCACGTCTTCCTTTGGCAGGGCCATGATTTCAGCCAGGGTGCGGCCCCCCCAGCCGTATTTGCGGCCCACCGTGACCCGCACTTTAACCCCCCGGAAATAGCCCGGCGCGGTCAAACTCAGCAGATGGGCCACCGGCAGCCCCACAATGCCCGAGGGCCGCCCCTCGGCCAGGCAGCGCAGCATCCGCCGCACGCCCATGCCGGGGTCAACCATCACCGGGGCCAGCCCGGCCTTGAAGAGGGCGAACACAGAGGTTACGAAATCCGGCCCCGGCTTGAGCATCACAATAATCCGCGACCCCAGCGGGGCCTGGCCCCGCACCAGGTGGGCGGCCAGATGGGAGGAGGCCTCGTCCAATTCCCGATAAGTCAGGGAAGTCCGCCCCAGCACGTCGGGGCGGTGGGGGCAGATAAGGGCCGTCCTGTCCGGCCACTTCTGGGCGGCCTCGGTGAGGAGGGAGGCGATGTTGAATATTTTCATAGAGAGTCCATACTATATTAGTGTGATACAGTCAAGCTGTCCAGCCGACGGGCCAGGTAGGCGCTGATACGCTCCGGCTCGTCTTCCAGCAAATAGTGCCCGGCTTCCGGCAGGGCCAGGGCCGGGGCCTCGGGAAAACGCGCCTGCCAGTCCAGAAACACGGCCCGGTTGAACACAAAGTCCCGCAGGCCCCAAATCAGCGTGAGGGGCTTCGCGGCCAAAAGCTCCGGCAGCTTGCGGTCAGTCTCGGCCAGCCGGGCGCAGCTGGGGTGACCCGGCGTGAGGGGGATATCCTCCACAAAGCGGGCCACGGCCAGGCGGTCGGCCCGCTGGGCGTAGGGCGCGCACATGCCCTCGCGGGCGGCGGGGGAGAGGCCCCGCACGCTCCCGAACACCGCCGTGCCCCAGACGAAGAGGTTCAGCTCATGGGCCAGGAACGAGCCCGCCCTGGCCCAGGTTTTGAACAGGGCCAGCTTCAGCGGCAGCCGGTAGTTGCCCGGCACCCGCACCCCGCTGTTCATCACCGTCACCGAGGCCACCCGCTCGGGGTGCTCCACAGCCCAGGTCAGGCCAATGGGCCCGCCCCAGTCGTGCACCAGCAGGTGCACCGGCTCGCTCACCTGCCACTGCTCCATCAGCGCGGCCAGGTCGGCGGCCCGGTCGGCCAGGCGGAAGCCGTAATCGCCGGGGCCGGGGCGGGAGGAAAAGCCCATGCCCAGATGATCCGGGGCCAGGCAGCGATAGCGCCCCCGCAGGTCGGCAATCAGGCGGCGGTATAAAAACGACCAGGAGGGGTTGCCGTGCACCATGAGCACCGGCGGCCCCTGGCCTTCGTCAACATAATGAAGTTTCAGCCCGTCGGGCCGGGTGTAAAACTGCTGCCGGAACGGATACTCGACCGACGCCGGCCCGTTGGATTCCAAAGGTTTTATCAAGTCGTTCGTTTCCTGTTATTGTGAGATATCAGTTTTTTTCTTCCAGGGTTTGAGGGTGGAAATGGCCACGGTGAACAA
>JAITVE010000173.1 GCA_031285975.1 Candidatus Adiutrix sp.
GGATACCGGCCTTCGCCGGTATGACGGCGGGGGCAGTACGGGTGGTTTTTCAAAATGAAGCAGCCCCGTTTTTGGGAACAATCAAATTGCATTTGCCCCTGTAACGCATTATAATTAAACTACTGATATAGTATTTATTCAATCGTATGCAGGGAGATTTGTAGAATGAAAAAAGCGTGGCTGGCCCTGGTTTTTGCGCTTCTGTCATGCGTTATGCCTATTTTTATTGATGCGTTTGCTAAGACCTATCCACGATGGGGGACGGACTTGTTTTTTAAAAACGGCCAGTTCGTCGATGGGGCCACACTGAGGCAAACGGGACAGTATAGGGGGTACTCGGTACGCGAGCGAACGGTGGCTGGCCTCAATCTCTTGGAGTTTTCATTTTGTATGCTCGGTTTTTTCATGGGCAGGGCTGGCATAAAAGGTGCCAGAGATAAAAGGCAAAACATCTGCATATTTGCGGCCGCACTTGCTATGGGGGCGGTGGCCATGCACATCGGCGGGGGGACTTTTATGCTCCTGTCGCTCTTCTTTTTACAGAAATTAATGCAAAAGGAAGAAGCCCCGGTAGAACAATAAATGACCTGGAAACAAGCATACCCGCCCACGGCTGATAACGTCAGCCGTGGGCGGGTATGCTTGTTTTCAACGAAGCGGCGTATCAGCCGGGAAGCTGCCCCTGGCCGCTACGGGCAGGGCGCGGCTCGTAGGCCGGGGGGGCGGTGATGCCCACCAAGAGGTTCAACTCGTCCACTGCGGCGGAGAGGACTTGGGCCTGGTTGAACAGGTTTGAGGCCGCGCCTGCGGATTCCTCGGAAGAGGCCGCGTTGGCCTGGGTGACTTTGTCCATTTCCAGCATGGCCGAGGTGATTTGGCTGATGCCCTGCGACTGTTCCTTGGAGGCTTCGGCCACATCGGCCAGCAGATTGCCCACGTGGCCGCTGCTCTCGGAAACCGCGCCGACATTGGCGGTGGCCGTGGCCACCAGGGCCGCGCCCGCCTGAATGTTGATGATGGTGTAGTTTATCAGGGTGGCCGTGCTGCGGGCCGCGTCGGCCGAGCGGCTGGCCAGGTTGCGCACTTCTTCGGCCACCACCGCGAAACCCGCCCCCGCTTCGCCCGCACGGGCCGCTTCCACGGCCGCGTTCAGGGCCAAAAGGTTGGTCTGGAAGGCGATTTCGTCAATGGTTTTAATAATGCGGCCAATCTTTTCGCCCGAAGTGGCGATGTCGCTCATGGCCTTTTCCAGGTCGGTGATGGAAGCCATGGTGCTCTGCACCGTGCCGCGGGTTTCGTGCATGAGGCTGTTGGCCTCAGAGGAATTGTCGGCGTTGCGTTCGGTCATGGATGACAATTCTTCCAGCGCGGCGCTGACCTCTTCCAGGCTGGCCGCGTTTTTGGTCGCGCCGTCGGCCAGTTCGCCGGAGGAGCCGGACAACTGCTGCGACACCAGGTTCAGTTCCCGGCTGTCGTCGGACAGCTGCCCGGCCAGGCGGCGGAGGGTGCCCAGCACGTGCCGCCGCATCCAGACCACGCCAATAACGGCCGCCGCAGTGGTGAGGGCCAAGAGGCCGAAAAGCACCCGCTCCATGGTCACCGCCAGGCCGAGAGCCCCCTGCCGGGCGGCGTTGAGCCGCGCTTCCAGCCTTTTTTCAAATTCCACCACCGGGGCCTGGATGTCGCTGGCGGCCTTGAGGTAGTCGCCGTGATACAGCAGGTCAATGGCTTTCTGGCGGGCGGCGGGCAGAGCTTCCGGCGAGGCTTTTTCCACTAAATCCATGGCCTCGGTTTCCAACTCGGCTAAAATGTCGGACAGGCGGTTGGCCTCCACCAGCAATTGCTTTTCCTCGGCGGTGAACCCGGCTTCCGTGTATAAATCATTCAGCGGCACTGTGCGGCCGGGCGCGACGGCCGCCGTCCCCGGCCGGGCCGCGTTGCCGTAACTGACTTCCAAAATGTTGAGATAGGCATCTTTATATCGCTGGTCGCCGCTGGCAATGTAGTCCCGCACATTGACCGTCAGCCCGAAAGAGTTGGCCGAGGTCTCCTGGGACAGGGCCAGGGAGGTGAACTGGTTTTCCACGGACTCCTGAACCTGCGTCAAAGCATAGCGCATAGCCGTCACGCCGCCCAAAAGACAGGCGAGCAACACCACCCCGGCCACTGTGACCAGATTGATAAAAGATTTAATGTTCATAATCGCTCCTGCATTCTGCAATTACAGTCCAGGACAGCTGCCGGGCCTGTATTTTAAGCATAGTATATTGAAATAATACAGTAAATGCAAACCTCCGGCGGAGAATCGGAACCCCGCGAGCTTGTACCGCCAGTTGAGGAGGTCAGATTTTCAAAATAATATTCGCAATGAAATCAATGAGATATATAATTCCGTCAAAAAAGAGTAAAGAAAAGGTAAAAATGGTATTGACAAAGTGGTAGAAAAGAGTAATATCCACAAGTCGCCGCGAGGAGCCGTACGGACTCTTGGGAGCTGAGAAGCTTTAAGAGAGAAGGGAAGGCGGGCCAGATCCGGAAGGGTCGAAAGCGGGTTGAGGAAAAAAAGCTCGGTGAGTGAAAAAAGTCCTTGACAGATTGAGTGAGTTTTGGTAGATTCACTTCTTGTCGCCACGGTTTCCGTGACGGTGATGAAGAGCCTGAAAGGGCTTGTGAGAGATCTTTGAAAACTAAATAGCGGACACATGATCCTGGTGGGTTTTGAGAGTTTCGGCTCTTGACTGCACTGGGACACAGCAAGCGTACAAATGTAATAGGGCTCT
>JAITVE010000174.1 GCA_031285975.1 Candidatus Adiutrix sp.
TGATAACGCAGAATTTCCTGAACTTCCCGTTCCATAGAATGCCCCCGGCGGCCGGCCCGGTCTTTCAGGCTGTCCACCAGTTCGGACGGCAGGTTGCGAATGGTGATGGTCGGCATGGCATACCTCCTGTATCTTTACACAATTATACCATAAAACGGCGGCAGATGTCGGCAGTCTGCCGAGCATTCCCAACGCCTTTATTGAGCCCTTGCCGTGAACCGCGCTTTCGTGATACCATAGCCAGAACCGGAAATAGATGAGCGGCCGTTTGGCCTCATTGTGCTGGTAGAAATTTGAAAGGGGCTTTTTTGCCATGCCTGTTGCCACTATTGAAGCCGCCCTGGACGACGTCCGGGCCGGGCGTATGGTCATATTGGTTGATGACGAAAACCGGGAGAACGAGGGCGACCTGGTGCTGGCTTCCGAAAAGGTGACCCCGGAAGCCATCAATTTTATGATTACCCACGCCCGCGGCCTGGTCTGCCTGACCCTGACTCCCGAAAAAGTCGATGAACTGGGCCTGCCGCAGATGACGCTGGATAATCAATCCCCCTTTGAAACGGCCTTCACGGTGTCCATCGAGGCCCGGGAAGGCGTGACCACGGGCATTTCAGCCGCCGACCGGGCCACCACCGTGCTGGCGGCCATCAAAGACGGCGCCGGGCCGCGTGACGTGGTGGTGCCGGGGCACATCTTCCCCCTGCGGGCCAAGAGCGGCGGCGTTTTGGTGCGCACCGGGCAGACCGAGGGCTCGGTGGACTTGGCCCGGCTGGCCGGTTTGAAGCCCACCGGCGTCATCTGCGAAATCACCAATGACGACGGCACCATGTCCCGGATGCCCGATTTGGAAAAATTCGCGGCCAAACACAACTTGAAAATCATCACTGTGGCCGACCTCATCGCCTACCGCCTGAAGCACGAAAAGCTGGTGACGGCCGCGGCCAAAACCACGCTGCCCACCGAGTTCGGCGAGTTCGACCTCACGGTCTACAGTAATATAGTGGACGGCTCGGAATACGTGGCCATGACCGTGGGCGAAATCCGCCCCGATGTGCCCACCCTGGTGCGCGTCCACTCCCAATGCCTCACCGGGGACACCCTGGGTTCCTTCCGCTGCGACTGCGGCGAGCAGCTCCGCGAAGCCATGCGCATGATTCAGGCCGCCGGGCTGGGGGCGCTTCTCTACGTGCCCCAGGAGGGCAGGGGCATTGGCCTGACCAACAAAATCAAGGCCTACGCGCTCCAAGACCAGGGCTACGACACGGTGGAGGCCAACCTGGCCCTGGGTTTTGCCGACGATTTGCGCGACTACGGCATCGGGGCCCAGGTGCTGCGCGATTTGGGGGTCAGCGACATGCGGCTGATTACCAACAACCCCACCAAAATCGTGGGCCTCGAAGGCTACGGTCTGAACGTGGTGGAGCGAGTGCCCATCGAAGTGCCCCCCCGGCCCGAAAATTATAAGTACATGACCACCAAGTGCCTGAAAATGGGCCATGCCCTGCACCTGGACGCCGCCAAGGATAAATAATCAACACCGCCTCCGGGCGGCTTCATAAAGAAAATGGTACATCATGAAAGTCTATGAAGGACAACTCGATGCGCGGGGCCTGAAAGTCGCCCTGGTTCTGAGCCGTTTCAACAGCTTCATCACCGAGCGCCTGCTTGAGGGGGCCCGCGACGCCCTTGTGCGGCACGGCGGCGACGAGGCCAATTTCACCGTCGTCCGCGCTCCGGGGGCTTTTGAACTGCCCCTGGTGGCCAAAAAGCTGGCCGAGTCGGGGAAATATGAGGCCGTCATCGCCCTGGGCGCGGTTATTCGCGGCTCCACGCCGCACTTCGACTATGTGTCGGCGGAAGTCTCCAAGGGCCTGGCCCAGGTGAGCCTGAGTAGCGGCGTGCCCGTGGCCTTCGGGGTGCTGACCTGCGACACCATCGAGCAGGCCGTGGAGCGGGCCGGCACCAAGGCCGGCAACAAGGGCTTTGACGCGGCCATGACGGCTATGGAGATGGTCAACCTGTTTAAGGAAATGGATCGTCAGTGAGCCGGGATATGCTAGACCAAAGCGGGGCCAAAGTGCCCGGCACCCGCCGCCAGGCCAGGGAACTGGCCCTGCGGATGCTGTTTCAGCGGGATTTGTCCGGCGGCGACCCCGAGCTTGCGGCCCGCGCCTTTGAGGCCAGCTTCAACCCGGAAAAGGACGAGGAAAACGGCCTGGAAATGTCCGCCGAGGATTTTGCCCGAGCCTGGCCCCTGGCCCGCGATTTTTTCCTGGGCGTTTGTATACATTTGGAGGAGCTTGACGAAGCCATCGGTCAGGCCGCCGCCAACTGGAGCCTGGGCCGCATGTCCCCCGTGGATCGCGGCCTCATCCGCCTGGCCTATTTCGAGATGCTCCACCGCGACGACATCCCGCCGAGAGTCAGCCTCAACGAAGCCCTGGAAATCGCCAAAAGTTTCGGCGACGACGATTCCAGCGCCTTCATCAACGGTGTGCTCGACCGGCTCATGCGCCAACTGGGCGACGCCTCGCCCGCGAAAGAGGAAGCCTAATGTCTCGACAGCGGCTGACGGCCCTGGCCCTGGCGGCCGGGCTCCTGGTGGGCGGCTGCGGCTACAGCTTGTCGCCGAGCCCCTACGGCCTGGCCGAGCCCCTGACCGTCAGCGTGCCGGTGGCGGGCAACCAAAGCCGCTATGCCGACCTGGGGCCCCAACTGACCGCTGAAGTCATCGGCCGCCTGAACTCTTCGCCCACCATCTCGGTGCGGGAAAACTCGGCCAGCACCCTGCGCCTGACCATCCAGCAGGTTGTCGTCTCCGGCGGGGCCTGGGAAACCCGGCGAACCAACAATATGCCCACCCATTCCGCCAGCCGTGTAGCCGTGCTGGTGGTGGAAGCCGTGCTGGAACGGCCCAATCCGGCGGGGGGGCCGCCCCTGGCCCGCCGTCAGGTCTTTGCCAGCCAGCGCAACTTCATGGTCACCAATATAGCCGCCCACTCGGAATTGCAGGAGAATGAGGCCTTTCAATGGGTAATCACCGATTTGGGCCAGAAAATCGCCCAGGCCATGTTCAGCGAGTTCTGATTTTTACGATTTTTTCTGATAATATTCGCAATGAAATCAATAAGATATAAGTTTCTGTCAAAAAAGAGTAAAGAAAAAGTAAAAATGGGTATTGACAAAGTGGTAGAAAAGAGTAATATCCACAAGTCGCCGCGAGGAGCCGTACGGACTCTTGGGAGCTGAGAAGCTTTAAGAGAGAAGGGAAGGCGGGCCAGACCCGGAAGGGTCGGAAGCGGGTTGAGGAAAAAAAGCTCGATGAGCGAAAAAAGTCCTTGACAGATTGAGTGAGTTTTGGTAGATTCACTTCTTGTCGCCACGGTTTCCGTGACGGTGATGAAGAGCCTGGAAGGGCTTGTGAGAGATCTTTGAAAACTAAATAGCGGACACATGATCCTGGTGGGTTTTGAGAGTTTCGGCTCTTGACTGCACTGGGACACAGCAAGCGTACAAATGTAATAGGGCTCT
>JAITVE010000191.1 GCA_031285975.1 Candidatus Adiutrix sp.
CCATGCAGCCCCAAATCCGCCCGTCGGGCAGTTGCCAATAGTAAGAGTTCATTGCGTTCTCCTTGTTATTTAGAATTCTTGGCTGCTGGCGTCTTTACTGCCAGCACTTGAGCCAGGAAAAGCACTCATGCCCCCGCTCCCACCTGTATCGAGAATAGAAAGTAGTCTTAGGCTCGCACGAGGGCCGGTGATGTTCCCGGACATGATAGGATTGCGTCCTAGTGCGTCGGGATTAAATGAAATTAACCCAAGTTGACTTGCTCTTGCTGTCCCGCCGCTTACATTCCCGTTGAAAGCCATATCGCCTAAGAGCATTATATGGCCGGAAGAGTTGGAGTTAAGACAGCTTGAGAAGTTATTGATGCACGAACAGCCTTCGCGTATTTGATTTAAGCCGCCGCCTGTGGAAAAACCGTATCGGCCAGGGATATCTGCTCGTGTGGTTCCATCTAATACAATATTACTGCTTTGTAAGTTAACACCGATGCCAACGCTAACACCCATCCACATACTGGGGAGTCCGGGCGATACCCGGCCTGCAAACCTAACCATAACATTCGAAAGAGAATAATTCCCTGCGGCGTTAAAAAGAAAAGAACCGGTAACAATGGTCGTAGATGGAGAAGCTCCAACAATTACCAATGTTCCTTTGCTCCGTTGATATGCGGGGACAACCACGTCTTCGTCGTATGTTCCTGCCGCCACGTTCAATCGTGCGGTAAGCGCCATAAAATATGTATTGGCAATATTGTCGATACCGCCCTGTATCGTCCGCCACGCCGTTTCAGGCGTGAGGCCGTCGTTGACCGCGATGTCGTCGTTGCCGGTAGCGCCGTTGACGTAAAAGTCGGTGACGGCTTCCAGGCGTTTGAGAAGCCAGGATTTCACCTGCAGCCTGCCGGTCAGCGCGTCCAGCAGGCTTTCGGAAAACACTTCCGGCGAGACGAACATCAGCCCGTCTTTGTCAAAGGCCAAGCCGCCGCCGGGGGCCAGGGCGCCGAGCAGCGACAGCATATTCATCCAGTTGGGGCTGGCGGGGCCGGGGACGTCGGTGGTGCGGGCCAGGCAGCCCCAGAGGGTGTTTTTATAATTGACGGCGTCGAGCGGGAAGCATTCCCGGCCGGGCGCGTAGTCCCGGATGAGCTTGAAGCCAACGCGGCCGTTTAAGATTTGGGGCATGATATTCTCCTTATCGCGGCAGGTTCAAAATGAGTTCAAGGTTGTCGGTCAACTCGGCTGAGGCGGCGCGGGGCAGGAGCGCCAATTCCTGATAGTCCGCAGGGTCAACTGTTTCCGTATCGTCAAACCGTTCGATAACCATTTCACCCTCGGCGGTCAGGCGCACGCCGTGGAGCGCCAGGGCCAGGCGATCCACATATTCCCGGGTGGCCAGCACCTGGGAAGGGTCTATCAGCAGATGCACCGTGGCTTTCGGGCTGACCACCACCCGGATGCGAATGACAATTTCGCCGGACGCGCCTTCATCCACCGACACTTTGTCGATGTTGGGCGTTTTGCCGATGGCGTACATCAGGCCCCGGTCGGTGAAGAGCCCGGCCTCGCGGATGGTGAAGCCGCCCACCGTGCGGGGAATGACCGCCGTGGCGACCCAGACGTTAGCGTTGGCCGGGTCTTGATGCAAATCGCTCACCGGGCCCCGCCAGCGTTCCTGGACTAACCCTTCCATTTCCGCCGAAGGGTTGACGGCCAGGCCGCCGCCGTCGCCCACGGCTATTTCGGTAAAATTGATGGGGCGGCCGTCAGCCTTGGCGGCGGCTTCCAGGGCCGCGCCTTTGCGGGTGACCACGGAATAGTATTGCTGGGCCATGGGCTCTCCTTACACCGTGAGGTCGTGGTCGGCTTCCACCGAAGCCGCCAGGTACAAAGCCGAATCCGAAAGCTCCACGCTGTCGGGCATATAGGGCCAAATGTCGATCATCGCCTCGGTCTCCAGCGTGGCCCCGAGGTAGACCGGGCCGGACGTGACGGCGCTGAAGGTCAGCCCGCAGATGTGCTGGCTCTTGCGTTTGTATTTGCCAATCATCCAGACGATTTTATTGACGTCGTCCTGGCTCAGGCCGCTTTCCAGAATTTCCAGGTCGATGAGGAAACAGCCCGGCGGCCCGCCGTATTCGAACCACTCCCGCAGCCGAGCTGGGCCGTAGACCAGGGAGACAGCCTCTTCCACCGCCCAGGCCGTGCCCTTGCGCCGGTGGAGCAGACTTTGGCGGAACAGGAATTGCCGCTTGGCTTCCAGGTTCCAGGCCTCGTCCCACCAGTCCACGTGCAGCATGAAGCCCAGGTGGGTCAGGATCGGTTCCTCCAAAACGCTGATGGCGGGCCAGAGCAGCACGGTCGGGATTTTGTTGACGAAAAGCTCTATTTCCCCCTCAATGGCCCTGGCCACCGACTGCACCGCCTGGTCATAGCCGATGGATGACGGCAGGAGCTCAGGCAGGGAGGCCTGCCCCAGAAGCTTGCCCCGGCCAGCGGGCCAGATGGGGGGCGTGGGCTCAGGCATCTTCAAAACCCGCGAAATTCAGGGTAATGGAGGCCGCCCTGGCCACGGCCCGCCGCTCGATTGCGGTAAAGGCCGGGCTGGCGATAACCGTGCGCTTGGCCCCGGCCGCCCGCATCAGGCGCGACAATTCCTCGGGCACAATGTCCCGCCCCAGCTTGGCCCGCTGCCAGGCGGCGTAGTCCCGGCCGGCCTGGGCCACGGCGGCGGCGATGCTTTCGATTTTGCCGGAACATTCCCGGCTCACGTAATATTCGGCTTCAATGGAGTATTCCACCGGCACGGGGGCCAGCACGCCCACCCAGTCGCCCATGGGGCGGCGGTCGCGGGGGGCCAGGGTCTCGGCCACCAAGTCCAGGAGGGCCTGGTCGGGCAGGGCCCCGTCGTCCAAGAGGGGGTAGACTTCGATGAAGCAGGGTTTGGGTGAAATCACGGCCACGTCGCTGATGGCCTGGCTGGCCGTGTAGGCCCAATACTCATACGCGCCCTCCGGCCCGGCTGTGCTGAACGCGCCGGGGGCCAGGTAAATGCGCTTGCGGTAGCGTTCATCGTCTTCTATATCCTTACCGCCCGCGCTGGTTTCGATATTTTCCGTGGCGGCGATGAAAGGCTGGGGGTCGACCAGCACGTTAATCTGCCCCGGCTCGAAGCCGTTGCCGCCCTCGCCGGGGGTGAGGCACTCCACCGCCGCATCGACGAAAGGCCGTTCGCCGAGGGAAGCGGCGGCCGGGATGACCGCCGGGCGGGTGACTTTGAAAAACAGTTGATTGTCCGGCGACACCCGCAGCGTCTCCGGCACGGGCACCGGGAACGCGAGCCCCGGCTCGGCATAGAATCGCTGGGTCGCTCGGGCCGAAGAGGCCGCCAGCCGCTCCACGGCGTGAAAGGCCCCAACGTGATCCTCAAAGGCGGCGGAGGTGTAGGCCAGGAGGTTCTGCTTGCCGGTGAAGTCCAAAAGGCCGTAGGCCACGGCCAGTTCGTAGGCGGCGGTGTTCAGCAGCAGCCGTTCGGGGTCGCCGGGGTACAGGGTCTTGCCGCTGTCGGCCTCATATTTTTTTACCAGCCGGGCCAATATCGGGCTGGGGTCGGCGTCGGCGAAAGTCACCGGGGACAGATTGCCCGGAAAATTAACTAGATATGATGAATCAGAGGAAATCATTGCGGTACTCCTCACGAACGCGCACCCTGGCCACCGGGTGCAGGATGCCATCGGCCGCGTCCGGCGCCGAAGGGGTGAAGGTGACGGAAAGCACCTGAACCCTGGGCACGTATTTTTCGATTTGCCGGGCCACCTCGGCCACATAGGTCGGCAGCACGGTATTGACCGGGCGGTCGATGATGGAAAAGTCGATGCCGAAATCACGATCCAGCGGCAGGCTGCCCTTACGGGTGGTCATGACCGTGCGCACCTCCTGGGCCAGGCCCGCCAGGCCGCGAGAGCCCAGCACTATTTCGGCGGGGAGGCTTGCGTCGATATTGAGAATTTCCGCCTGCAACATTTAGAACTCCGCACCCGCTATCGCTGGTCTGTTGAGCAAATTACAGTTTGAAGCCGAGCCGATTGATGGCCAGCGGCTAGTTATATTCAATCAGGCTGAGGTCTACCGTGGCCCGCCAGGTCATGCCCTGGTGATACATTATGTGTTTGACCGACGCCTTTTCCAGAAACCACAGCGAGAAATAGTTGGCCCCCAGCACCAGGGGCTGCTCGGCGGCGAGTTCGGCAACGAGCAAAAGCGCGTTAATGGCGATGTCGGGCGCGGGGTCAAAGGCGAACATCCGCTCCAGCACCACGGTGAGGGTCACCGTGTCCAGGTCGCGGCCGGTGTGCTGAATCCGGGGGCGGCCTTCCAGCACGTCGTGCTTGGCGTATTTGATAGTCCGTTCCCTGACCAAATCTTTGAAAGTGCGGATTTGCTCATGGCTGACCAGAAAAATTAGGGGGCCCAGGGCACCGGCAATCATGAGTCCTCCTAAATCGGCGCGCCGCTGCGGCGGGCGGCATAACTGTTGCCGTTGGTGGTCAGGCTGCCGTTAATGGTCACGCTGCCGTTTATCACCATGTTGCCGGTGTGATTCACCGCCGGAGCCTTGACGTCAATATCCTTTTCCGCTTTCACCCCGGCCCCGCCCTTGAGGTCGGCGGCGTATTGGTGGCTGTCGCGGTCGTATTCCATGGTGGTGCCGTCTTTAAACTCCCGGTGAGTTTTGTCGCCGGAAGTTACCGGGGGCGGGCCCGCCTCGGAATACATGCAGCCCAGCACGAAGCCCACTTCCTTGCCGAAGGGCAGGAACAGGCAGAGCACCTGGTCGCCGACGTCCGGCAGGTCATAGGTGCGGTCGCCGGAAGCCCTGAGGGTCAATACCTGAAGTGAGGCGGTGGACAGGGCTTTGGTGACGGTGTCTTCCACTTCCACCCGCACCTGATGGGCGGACTCATCCCGCCCGGTGACCTTGCCCACCCGGATGACCTGGCTCAAGGATTCCTGCACAAGTTTGGCGGCGGCATCGGCGCTCATAATCGCTCCTAATAGTCCAGGGCCGTTTCCAGCTTGGCCGTGGTCTTGTACGCGCCGCCATCGGAAAAGGCGTGGCTGGCTTCCTTGACCGCGTACAGGCCATCATACTTGCCCCAGCCTTCCACGCGCACCGTGCCCCCGGCGCGTATCAGCGGGTGCCCCATGCCAGACCAGTCGGCTTCCTTCTGCTTGGCGTTTTTGGCCCGCAGTTCGGCCTTGGCCACCCGCTCGGCCTGGGCCGCGCTCTCCACCCGCTGGTTGATGGTCAAGACTTTGCCGGTTTCCGGCGCGTCCTCCGGCGTGTATTCATAGCGGATATTTTTGCCCTTGACGGGGTCAAAATAGCTGACCTCGACTTTGGAATAAATATCGGCTGTGGCCCGCCGGGCCCGGAAGCTGTCGCCGGAGCGGCGGGTGATGACTACCGGCTCCAGGGCGTCGGCCTGCTTCCCTTCAAAAATTATCAGGTTGCCGTCGGAAAGTTTTAGGCGGCAGCCCTCTTCGGTGCAGACCCGCTGCAGGAAGGCCAGGTCGGTTTCCTGCCGCTGGTCGGTGCGCGCCATGGGGATGTCCGAGGCCTCGTACACCAGGTTCAGCCCGGCCCCTTCGGCGATATCCCGGCCGATGCGCGACAGGCTGGCGCCTTCCCACGACCTGGTTTTGCGCTGCCCGGCCAGGGAGGATTTCACCAGGGCCGGAACGGCTTTCACCTCCACCACATCCCCGCCGCTGGAGGACGTGAGTTCGTCCTCGTCTTCCTCAAATTCGCCGCAGTCCAGCCGGTAGGAATCGCCGTCGGCAAACCAGCTGCCGCAAAAGATGACGGGGCGGATGCGGTCGCCCTGGCTCGGGGCCCAGGGGCCCTGCCAGCGCCGGTCGCGGTCGGCCAGCGACAGGGAAATGTCATCGGCCTCGCCGTCGGCCTTTTCAGTGAAAGTGAAGCTCAGGAGATCGGCGGCGATATCCGCGGTGACGTTAGCGCCTTCGTAATGCACTTCCAGCCAGGCCCTTCTCATGCCTCACCTTTACCTCACCGCTTCCAGGGCGGCAGACTCTCCGCCGGGCTTTTGGTGGCCTGGCTGGCGACTTCCGGCACGGCCACCGAAATGTCGCCGGAAAACAGCAGCACGCCGCGCGATTTCCAATTGGCGGACAGCAATTCGTGCATACGAAACTCAGTGCCCAGCCGCTCTTTGGCAATCTGATCCCAGGCCAGGCCTTGCGTGGTGTTGAAGTTACTGCGCAAATTTCGTCCTCGCCTGTGTGCGTTCCATATCCCCCACCACCCCGCGGACTATTTTTTCGAACTCGCCGCGATAGCCCGTGATTTTTTTGCGGAACTCGCCTTCGTCCAGGCCTTTCACATCGAAGGCCATTTCCAGGGTGATTTGAGTGGAGTTGGTATATTCAGCCGCGCCCGGCTGGCCCAGGCCCGCCAGCGCGGCCCCAATATCAAAATTGGCATAATCCTGGTTAAGCAGGACGGGGCCGCCGAGCCCGGCCAATTGGGTGTTGAGCTGCGCCAATTCCGCATCGGTGGCGGACAGGCTGCTGCTGAGGCCGACTATATCCTGGCTCAGGCCCACGCCGCCGCCAGCCATCAGCGGCGCGGCGGTCGGCGACGGGGGCGTCAATGTGCCCTGGGCGAACGGTTTTACCACTGGCTGGGCGGCGAGCGGCGGCTGAATTTGCGGGACAGCGGCGAACGGCCCTGGCGAAAACATCGGGGCCGCAGCGGGAGCGGCAACGTTCTGCATGTTGGCGGCGGCAGCCGAAGAAGCCGTGGCCACGGTGGCGGCTTTGTCGTCCTCGCCGAAAAAGAAGTTCCAGGCTTTTTGCAGACCGGCCACGGATTCCCGGAACCATTCGAATTTTTCGGAAAGGTAATTGAAAACCGATTCCGCGCCGGAGCGGATAAAATTCCACCCGCCCATAAAAATGCCGGATATCCACGACCACAGGCGTGAAAAGTAGGGGCCGACCCTGTCCCAGTTTTCGATAATCCAGCCCGCCGCCAGACCCACGCCCACCAGAATGGCGCCGACCCCGGTGCCTATCAGGGCGGCCCGCATAATTTTGAAACCCTTGCCTGCGGCCAGCGAGGCCAAGCGGCTCACCATCATGGCCGCCGCCACCGCCTTCTGGCTGATAATGGCCCGCTTGGTGGCCAAGTCGGTGAAGAAAATGAACCGGGCCAGGCCCAACATGCCTCCGCCCAAGCCCATAGTGACGGCCCACAGCAAGCGGGCCGGGCCGGTGGCCAGCATGGAGAGCGACTGGAAGCGCATCAAGGCCCCCTGGGCGGTCAACAGCCCGCCCTTGAGGAAATAATAGCTGTAGGCCAAAACCTTGATCCCCACGGAAAGGCCCACGACCCCGGCGGCGGCCAGGCCCACGGCTCGGGTGACCTGGGGATAGCGGGCGGCCAGTTCGGTCACGTGCGTGGCCATATTGCCGAAGGCGATGAAACCGTCATTGACCGCCGGGAGCAGAGCCTTGCCGAGGGTGATGGCCAGTTCCGCCGCTTTGTTTTTGGCGACCTGCGCGGCCCCGGCGGTGGTGGCGGCCCGGCTGGCGAATTCCTTGGCCATGGAACCGGCATAGCTGCTCTCATCGCCGACCCTGGCAAAGTTGGATTCCAGCAAGTCCAACTGGGTCAACAAAGGCGCGATGCTTTTAATGGATTCCTTGCCGAAATAATTTTTCAGGGCGGCGGCCTGCTCATGCTCGGGCAACTGTTTGACCGCTTTCAGAAAATCAAGAATGGCCCCGGTGGCGTCGGTCTGCATCCGCTTGGCCAATTCCTCAGCGTCAACGCCCAATTTACGCAGGACAATATCCTGGCGTTTTGTGGTGGACGACCCGGCCACCATGGCCAGCATGAGGTTCTGAATGCCGGTGGCCGCGACTTCCGGCGCGATTTTCATGGAGTCCAGCGTGGCGGCCAGCGCGGTCATGGGTTTGTGGGAAACACCGGCCACCCCGCCCAAGGCCCCCACCCGGCGCACGATATCGGCAATACCGGCCTCGGAGGCGCTGGAGGTATTGGCAAAATAGTTCATCAGGTCAAGCATGTTGCGGACGTCGTCCTGGGCCAGGCCCAGCGCGGTGCGGTAGCCGCCGATGGACTCGGCCGCCTCTTCGTTGCCCATGCCGAAGGCCACGGCCATCATGGCCGCGTCGCGGGTGTAGGTGGAAATTTCCTTCACGTCGCTGAGGCCCTGCTGACCGGCGGAGGCCATCATGGATGCCAGTTCGCTGTGGGCCAGCGGCATTTCCCGGCCCAAGAGCAGGGCTTCGCGGGTCATGGCGTGATACATGGGGGTGAGGTTCCCGGCCTCGTCCCTCATGCCTTCAATGGTTTTGGCGGCGTCGGCCATGCCGCTTTCAAATTCCATGGCCATTTTTATGGGCGCGGCCACCGAAGCCGCCGCCATCACCGTGCCCAGCATACCGCTGTGCAGTTCGGACATTCTGCCCCGGTTGGCGTCGCGGGCGGCCAGGTTGGCGCTGAGGGCCTGCTGCCGGGCCCTGGTTTTTTCCATGCGGGCGGCGAGCTTATTGTAAGAAGACTCCAGATTTCGCACCCCGCCCGCTTCGGTGTTGATGGTGGCGATCAATTCCTTGTGGGCTTCGGTGGAGCTTTTGATGTTGCTGTTGAGGC
>JAITVE010000207.1 GCA_031285975.1 Candidatus Adiutrix sp.
TGAACGCCTCAAACAGCGGCGTCGCGCCTATGGCGCAGGAAGAGGGCGGCGGCAATGGGTCACGGCCAGGCCGCAAATAACAGCGGGCCGATTGTCGCCTGACAATCGGCCCGCCGTCCGTCGGAGTTCAGGGTCATGCCCATGACAGAGCGGAACCGGCCCCAAGGCCTGACCTCCCGCTCTGGTTGCTCCCTTATTCCAGTGGCTCAAGCCTGGCTGCCTAAAGCCCGGCCCGCCGGTTGGAATCACAGAGCCGCCCGTCCGTCCTCCCAAGTCCTTATTTTTTATTCTTGGCCAAGGCGGCCATGGTTTCGGGGAAAAGGTCGCTCCTGGTGTGGGGCAGGAACTGGCTGGACATGTAATAGTCCATATACCCCGGCGTTTCGCTCAGTTCGAAGTTGGTCATGTTGGCCTTGATGGCCGCCGCCTGGGCCCACATCCCGCCCGAGAGCGCGGCCAGGGTGGCCCCGGTCAGGGAGCTGTTGCCGATGTAGGTGAATTTTTCCGGCGGCATTTCCGGCAAAAGCCCTATGGTTATGGCGTTGCGCAGATTAAGCGATTTGCCGAAGCCCCCGCCGATGACCACTTTTTCCAAATCGCCCATGGTCAGGCCCACGCTCTCCAATAAGGTCTGGTAGCCGGAGAACATGGCCCCCTTGGCCCGGATGAGATTATCCACGTCGATTTCAGTCAGCACAATGTCCCGGTCAAGGCCGGTTTCCCCGGCTGGGCAGAGCAGGTATTCCTGGCCGTCTTCGCCGTCGCGGATCAAGTCCGGGGCGGCTTCGCGCACGAATTTGCCCTGCTGATCCAGCACGCCCGCCATGAACAGTTCGGCCACGATATTTATCAGGCCCGAGCCGCAGATGCCAATGGGCTTTTCTTCCCCGATAACCCCCATGCGGTGACGCCGCGCTGCGGGCTCGAAATAGAACTGGTCAATGGCCCCCGGCGCGGCCCGCATCCCAAACTTGACCCCGCCGCCCTCAAAGGCCGGGCCCGCCGAGCAGGCCGCGCAGGTCATCCAATCCTGATTGCCGACCACGATTTCGCCGTTGGTGCCCACGTCAATAAAGAGGGTCAGTTCCGGCTTTTTGTACATTTCCGAGGCCAGCACCCCGGCCACGATGTCCCCGCCCACATAGCTGGACACCGACGGATAAAGCAATAGCGGCACGGACTTTTTCAGATTCAGGCCCAAATCGGCGGCCCGCGTCACCGGCCAGTCGGCGGCGGCGGGCACGTAGGGGGCCAGGCGGATGGAGCGCGGGTCAACCCCGGTGAAGAGGTGGCTCATGGTGGTGTTCCCGGCCACGACCACCAGCGCGATGCGCTCGCGGCAGCCCGGCTCGTCGGCCTCGATGAGGTCGAGCAGGCGGTTGATATTGTCCGTCACCCGTTCTTTGAGGCGGGCCAGCCCGTCGCCCTTACCGGCGAAGACAATGCGGCTGATGACGTCTTCCCCGAAGGAAATCTGGCCGTTCAAGTCGCCGTGGGCCGGGCCGTTGTCGCCGGAATCCAGGTTCACCAGGCGGGCCCAGACGGTGGTGGTGCCGATGTCCACGGCCAGGGCGTACAGGCTTTCCGGCTTGGAACGCGGCCGGAAGCCGATAGCCCGCCGGGCCCCGCCGGGCTCTTCGAAAAGGGTCATGCAGGCCTTGAAGTCGCCCTCGCGCAGGGCCGAGGGCAGTTCCCGCAGGGCTTCCAATTCCATGCCCAAGTTGGGCTCGTCAGCCAAATGGGTGCGGAGCCGGTCATAATCGGCCACATTGTCGTCGGCCGAGGGGGGCGTCAAATCCACCTCCACTTCCCGAACCAGAGGGGCCAGATCGGCCACCGCGACCTCGGCTTCGGCCAGGGCGGAGGCGTAGACGGAAGCGTCGGCGCGGGATTCAGGGGGGATGGTGATCACGGCGTCGCCGTCCACAAAGCAGCGGCAGGCCAGCCGCACGCCGCGTTCGTATTCCTCGGCGCTCAAGAATTGGCCGGGGCCGGAGCGGGAATCGACCCGCCCTTCGGTCAGTTCCACCCGGCAGCGCCCGCAAACGCCTTCGCCGCCGCAGGAAGCGTTGATATGCAAGCCCGCCCTGGCGGCGACCTCAATGAGGTTCTCACCGGCCTCGGCGGCGGTTTCGATGTTGTCCGGGCTGAATTTGATGGTATATGTAGCCATAAGCTCCCTTGGGTTCCGAACGGAACCGGCGCCTCGCCGTATCTTTTTGTTCTCAGCCGCTCCCCGATGGGTTCAGCGGGCGAATGAAGTTTCAACAGATTTTCCAAATTTGAAAAAATGTACCATATTTTATGAAAAATGGCAAATCAGTGAAGATACTTTCTTTTGGAAAAATAACGGCCTTTCCCCGCCGCCATTCCGGCTTGCGCGGTATGGCGGCGGCAGGGAGCTCACTCCACACTGCTCGCCTATCAGTCGCCGCGCTATAGATTACTCTGCCAAATTCTAGCCGCCGGAAGCCCTGGGCTGGGCATTTTTTGTCGCAAAAATCCCGTCATTCGTCGTGAAAATACATTTTGTAGAGTATATATTGTTGAAAATCAATATGTTATATAATTCATTTCTGATATAGTTCACCGGGAAAAAATTTATGAAATCGCGTTTTAATTCTGGCCTTTTGTGGAATTCTATGCTAGTATGCTCTTCAATAACAGATGAAATGACTCTGCAACCAGCACAATAATTTCTCAAATATTTCTTTTATCGGCGAAAATCAGCCCATCAGGCTTGTGTAAACCCCGGCGGCGGCTGAATTTTCAGCAATAACCGCGCCTCTGGAAGTATGCGGTGAATTGCCGCTCTAGAGCGCGTGAAGAGCTTTCAAACCAACGGTGCAAGGCCCACTCCCAAACACCGCTGACACACGGCAACCCGAACGGCGAAACATCGGGAAGCCCTCACAGAACATTCCCAAGGAGGAACTTTCAATGGCGATTAAAGATGTGTATCAGGCAGTCCTGGATTTTGAGGAAGACAGCATTTCCGGCCTTATTGAAAAAGAGCTCGCGGCCGGCGCCGACGTTAACCAGCTTCTGCAGGAAGGCCTGATCTCCGCTATGGACGCGGTGGGCAAAGCCTTTTCCGAAGGCGAACTGTTCGTGCCCGAAATGCTCATGGCCGCCCAAACCATGAAAGCCGGCCTGGAAGTGCTGAAACCAAAACTGGGCGGCGCCGGGGCCACTTCGGCCGGGGTCATCGTCATCGGCACCGTCAAGGGCGACCTGCACGACATCGGCAAGAACCTGGTCGGCATGATGCTTGAAGGCGGCGGTTTTGAACTGCACGACCTCGGCGTGGACGTGGAAGCCAAAACCTTTGTGGACGCCGTGAAGAAGCACAACGCCTCCATTCTGGGCCTCTCCGCTCTTTTGACCACCACCATGCCCGCCATGGAAGAAACCGTGGCCGCCATTAAAGAAGCTGGTCTCACCAACGTCAAGATCATGATCGGCGGCGCCCCGGTGACCCAGGCCTATGCCGACAAAATCGGCGCGCACGGCTATTCCGAAGACGCCCCCAGCGCCGTGGATTTGGCCCGCAAGCTGTCCAAGTAAGGCTCTGAGTTGGGCTCGCCTTCTTTCCACATGGGCCGCGCACACCAGTGGCCTATGTGGATATTTTTTAGCCGCGCCGGTCTGACCGGGCGAAGCGGCCAATCAATTACATCAACGAGGCAAACATCATGATTATAGTTGGTGAACTCATCAACGCCAGCCGCAAGGCCATCGGGGCCGCCATTGAGGCGGGCGACGCGGAATACATCAAACAGGTGGCCATCGACCAGGACAAGGCCGGAACCACCTATATCGACGCCAACGCCGGTATTTTCGTCGGCGAAGAGGCCAAGTATATGAAGTGGCTGATTGAGCTTATCCAGAGCGTATCGGAGAAGCCCATCGCCATCGACAGCCCCGACCCCAAAGTCATTGAGGAAGCCTTGACCCTGTGCAAGGTCACCCCCATGCTCAACTCCATTTCCCTGGAAAAAGACCGCTGGGAAAAGCTTTTGCCCATTGTGGCCGGGAACACCGACCTGAAGGTGGTGGCCCTCTGCATGAGCGACGCCGGTATGCCCACCAGCTGCGAAGACCGCCTGAAAATCGCCGACCAGCTCATCAACGGCCTGACCG
>JAITVE010000235.1 GCA_031285975.1 Candidatus Adiutrix sp.
ATACGGGCGAGGAGGAGGACGAAGAAGAGGCGCTGATCCGCACCTTGGGGGACAAACTGGCCTCCGACTCCAACTGGTCGCCTTTGGCCGCTGTTTCCCTGATGGTCTTCGTGCTCATCTACGCGCCCTGTTTCGTGACCATCGCCGTCATCCGCAAAGAGATCGGCGGCCGCTGGGCGGCCTTCTCCCTGCTGGCCAACACGGCCTATGCCTACCTGCTCTGCCTTGTCATTTTTCAAGGGGGGAAGCTGCTGGGGTTGGGCTGACCTGACTCGGGGCGGGGGAGGCGATAGCGGCCAAGAAAAAGGCATGGGCCCGGCCTTCGCCGGGGTGACGGAAAGGGGGCGGTGTGTGGCGTGTGTCTTCGCCATCATGCCGCCCCTCCGTCATACCGGCGAAGGCCGGTATCCATGCCTTTCTGGTTGGTACTGCCTCCGCAGGAATGACGATCGTGGGGGATTATACTTTATAATAAGGCCCTTTCGCCGCTCGTGACTGGAAAAAATCTTGACAAACCCGCAAGCTATATACTATGAATATATGGTTATAGTCAAAATGACACACTGAGGGTGCGACCCAGGTCTGGGCCCGGCTGGGCTGGGCGCGGGCTGAATCGTCCATCAATATACTACGCATTGTAACGGAGACGACATGACGGGAGACGACATGACGGATGATCCAGGCGGGCTGTTCCGCTGCGAAGGCATCAGCAAAGCCTTCGGCGACACCAGGGTGCTGACGGACGTGAGCTTTTCCGTCGGCCGGGGCGAAGTGGTGGCCCTGGTGGGCGAAAACGGGGCCGGGAAATCCACCCTGATGAATATCTGCTTCGGTATGCCTTCCATTATCGAAACCGGCGGCTACAGCGGCCAGCTCTATCTGGACGGCCAGCCCGTGAGGTTCGGCTCCCCCAAGGAAGCCCTGGAAGCGGGCATCGGCATGGTGCACCAGGAATTCTCCCTCATCCCCGGCTTCACCGGCACTGAGAATATTCTGCTGAACCGCGAGCCCGTGAACCGCAGCCTTCTGGAATCCGTCTTCGGCGGCCGCATCAACGCCCTCGACCGGCCCCGCATGGAAGAGCGGGCCGGAACCGCGCTCTCCAAGCTGGGCGTGACGCTGGATCAGCAGACGCACGTCTCCCAGATGCCCGTGGGCAACAAGCAGTTTTTGGAAATCGCCCGCGAAATTGACCGCAGCCGCACCCGCCTTTTGGTGCTGGACGAACCCACGGCCGTGCTGGCCGAAAGCGAGGCCTCGATTCTTCTGGAGGCCATCCGCAAGCTGGCCGCCGACGGGCTGGGCATTATTTTCATCTCCCACCGTTTGCGCGAAGTTATGGAACTGTGCCACAAAGTGGTGGTGCTGCGGGACGGCCACAAGGTGGCCGAAATGCCCACCCGCGAAACCAGCGTCCGCCAGATTGCCGCCTTCATGGTGCACCGCGATAAAGAGGAAGCCGAGGAACAGCGCGTGGCCAAAGACTTTTCCGCCGCGCCCACGGCCCTGTCCGTGCGCCACCTGTGGGTGGACATGCCCGGCGAGCGGGTGGACGACGTGAATTTGGAGATTCGGGAAAACGAAATTTTCGGCCTGGCCGGTCTGGCCGGGCAGGGCAAGCTGGGCATTCCGGCGGGCATTATGGGCCTGAAACCGGCTGGCGGTGAAGTCGATTTTTACGGCCAAAAGCTGCCCCTGAACGACCCCAGGGCCTGCCTGGCCGCCGGGCTGGCCTTCGTCTCCGAAGACCGGCGCGGCGTGGGCCTGCTCTTGGCCGAAAGCATCCAGATGAATATCGGCTTCACGGCCATGCAGCTTCAAAAGCAATTTTTGAAAAATTACTTCCTCTTCGCCACGGTGGACGAGGCGGCCCTGGAAAAAAACGCCCTGAAATACATCGACGAACTGGCCATCAAGTGCTCCGGGCCGCTGCAAAAGGCCGGGCACCTCTCCGGCGGCAACCAGCAGAAAGTCTGCCTGGCCAAGGCCTTCACCCTGGCCCCGCGCCTGATGTTCGTCTCCGAACCCACGCGCGGCATTGACGTGGGGGCTAAAGCATTGGTGCTGAACGCTTTGCGGCGCTATAACCAGGAATTGGGCACCACCGTGGTGGTCACGTCCTCAGAGCTTGAGGAATTGCGCTCCGTCTGCCACCGCATCGCGGTCATCAACGAGGGCCGGGTGGCGGGCATTCTCCCGGCCTCGGCGCCGCTGGAGCATTTCGGTTTACTGATGTCCGGCGAGGAAGTGGAACCCGAGGCCTCCGCGCCCTGCGGGGAAGCCGTCCCGGCGGAGGTGGGGGCATAATGAACAGTATCAAAAACATGATTGAGACGGCGGGTTGGCCGCGCATCATTATCGGGCTCTTTCTGCTGTCGCTGTTTATGGTGGCCCCGCTGGTGGGGGTCAAAGTCTCCACCTCGATACACGACACCATTGTCCGCTTCGGGCGCAACGGGGTTATGGTGCTGGCCATGGTGCCCATGATCCGCTCGGGCTGCGGCCTCAATTTCGGGCTGCCCCTGGGCATCATCGGCGGCATTCTGGGCATTCTCATCAGCGTGGAAATGGAACTGGTCGGCATGAGCGGCTTTTTGACCGCCCTCGGCCTGGGCGTGGTTTTCGCGGCCTTCCTGGGCTGGGGCTACGGCATTCTGCTGAACATGGTCAAGGGCGATGAAATGATGATCGCCACCTATGTGGGCTTTTCCTCGGTGGCGTTCATGTGCATGGCCTGGCTGCTGATGCCCTTCAAAAGCGCGGCCATGGTCTTGAGCTACGGCGGCTCCGGTCTGCGCACCACCATCAGCATGGACGACTTTTGGACTGACCTCCTGTCATGCAGTCTGCTGGACATGCTGCCTGACGCGGCCGCCTCGTTCTTCAGCCAGTTGGATATCTCCTTTCTCTATAAAATTCTGCCGGATGGTTTGGTTGCCTGGGCCGTCTCGGTGGTGCAGTTTATTTTTCTGGAACAAGCCATGGGCATGATCCTGTTTTTCGGCTTCATGTGTTTTCTGGTCTGGCTCTTTTTCCGCACCAAGGTCGGCCAGGCCATGAACGCGGTGGGGCAGAACCCGGATTTCGCCCGCGCCAGCGGCATCAGCGTTGATAAGATGCGCGTCTTGTCGGTGGTGCTCTCCACCGTTCTCGGGGCGGTGGGCATTATTGTCTACGCCCAGAGTTACGGCTTTGTGCAGCTCTACTTGGCGCCCCTCTACATGGCCTTCCCGGCCGTGGCCGCCGTCTTGCTGGGCGGGGCCGCAGTGGGCCGGGTGGCCATTGTCCACGTGTTGGTGGGCACCTTCCTGTTCCAGGGCATTCTGGCCATGACCCCCTCGGTCATCAACTCGGCCCTGAAGGGCCTGGACATCAGCGAAGTGCTGCGGCTCATCATCTCCAACGGCATGATTATCTACGCCCTCACCCGGCGGACTAAGGAGGTGCGCTGATGGGCGGGCACAAACTGGAAACCTTTCTGCTCAACAGCATCATCCCCATAATCTTCCTGGGGTTGTCGGCGGGGGCCATTTACCTCTCCGGCTACAGCGCCGCCTATGTGGTGCAGGAAGTCTTCACCCGGCTGGGGCGCAACCTCTTTTTGGTGTTGGCCCTGATAATCCCCATCATGGCCGGTATGGGCCTGAACTTCGGCATGGTGCTGGGGGCCATGGCCGGGCAGATCGCGTTGATTATGGTGGTGGACTGGGCGGTGATCGGCCTGCCGGGCCTCTTGTTGGCCTCCATCATGTCCGTGCCGCTGGCCATTGTCTTCGGCATTCTGGCCGGTATGGTGCTGAACCGGGCCAAGGGCAGCGAGATGGTCACCTCCTTCATCCTGGGCTTTTTCGCCAAGGGCGTGTATGACCTCACCGTGCTGTTCGGCATGGGCTCCATCATCCCGGTGGATAACCCCGAACTGGTGCTCTCGCGCGGCTTCGGCATCCGCAACGCCGTCAGCCTCATCGACACGCGCGGCGCGCTGGACCAGATGATTATGCTGAACATTGAGATGTTTGGCCAGCCCATCCAGATTCCCCTGGGCACCTACCTGGTCATCGCCCTGTTCGGCCTTTTAATCGTCTGGTTCCGCCGCACCAAGCTGGGGCAGGACATGCGGGCCGTCAGCCAGTCCATGCCCGTGGCCCAGGCGGCTGGCATTAATGTTGACCGCACCCGCTTACTGGCCATCGTCATCTCCACGGTGCTGGGGGCCTTTGGCCAGCTTATTTACCTTCAGAACATGGGCACCCTGAGCACCTACAACAGCCACGACCAGGCGGCCATGTACGCCATCGCCGCCCTGTTGGTGGGCGGGGCCTCGGTGACGCGGGCCACCTTGGTGAACGCGGTGGTGGGGGTGCTGCTGTTCCACATCCTCTTCTTTTCCGCGCCCATGGCCGGGAAAGCCATGCTCGGCAAGGCTGAAATCGGCGAATACTTCCGCGTTTTCATCGCCTACGGGGTCATTGCCGCCGCGCTGGTGCTGCACGCCTGGCGGCGGCGGCGCAGCGAAAGCATCGCCTTAAAGGCGGCCGCGCAAAACCTCGCGGCCCGCCAGGCAGGAGAATCGGCATGAGCGAACAAACCACCTCCGCCAAACGGCAAACATTAGTGGTCGCGGGACTCATCTGCGTCCTGACCCTCGTCTCCTTCCTGTTGTTCTATTACGGGCGGCAGCACAAGGTCATCATCGACAACCGCTCCGTGGAAACCGCCGATGGGCAGAGCTACCGCTCCCTGGCCGGGGCCCTGGTGGCCGTGAACCACGACAGCCTGAGCCGCGACGAAGTCTCGGCCACCGCCGTGCCGCCCGCGCAGCGCCCGGTCATCAGCTTCAAATTCTGGCCCTCCCCGGATCAATCCACCGCCAAAGCCGTGGAGATGATGCCCCGCGAACGCATTCAGGTGAAAGTCGTCGGCCCGAAATTCAACCTCAAAGCCGAAGCCTTCGACAACATGGGCGACTCGCTGGGGGTGATGGATGTGGACGTCAAAGTCGGCGCCCGCCGCGACGCCATGGTGCGCCTGGTGAAAATCCACAAGAATTTGCCCGGTTATCTGGAAGAATTCCCCAATGACACCATCAACCGCCAGCCGACAGACGAGGAACAGCCCCCGACCGGCGACGAAATGGCCATCCCTTCTATGGGGGATATGTAAGGCTCCCGAGACTTTACGCGGCGATGCGCCCGCGGGGCTGACCAGCATAAAGTCAGCCCCGCGGGCACATCGCCGCGTTTTTAGTTGTAGGGCGAACTCATTTGGAAAAATCGCCGTCTCTCCCTCCTCGTCATTCCGGCCTCCGCCGGTATGGCGGCGGGGAGGCACAAAAGGCGGCAGAAGCAGAGTGGTTTTTCCATATGAGGTTGCCGCGTTTTTCGTTGCGCGGCGGCTGGACAAATCGGTGAAAAATCTATACAATCAGGGAAGATAGGCTTGGCGCGGCGAAGGGGTTGCGGGGGCTTGTTCTGCTGTTGTTAATTTTACCTCGCTTGTTCCGGCCTTCGGCGCGGACAGGCGGCGTGTATCACCTGAGAGGTTGCCATGTCCGACGTAAAACGCAGTCCCAAACCGCAAATTTTGTTTGAGGAAAACCGCGAGGCTTTCAACAGGGCGGTGGAGAAGGGCCAGCGGCCCGATTTCAGCAACCAGAACCTTTCGGATTTGGATCTGAGCGGCTTCAACCTCAAAACCGCCAACCTGGCCGGGGCCTACCTGCGGGGCGCCAACCTCAATGGGCAGGATTTGTCCGAGGCCAACCTCCACGGCGCCAGCCTCAAACAGGCCAAGATCAGCGGCTGCCTGTTCCCCACGAATATTTCGGCTGAGGAAATCAGGCTGTCGGTGGACTTGGGCACCAGGATGCGGCAATCCTGACCATTTCGGGGCGCGGCAACAGAGCCGCGCCCCCAGGCATGGCGAGGTGACGCCTTGACCGCCATCCGAGACGACATAACCCTGCTGACTCCCTGGCTTATCGACCTCCGGCGCGAGCTGCACCGCCAGCCTGAAACGATGTACAAGGAGTACAACACCTCGGGGCTCC
>JAITVE010000333.1 GCA_031285975.1 Candidatus Adiutrix sp.
GGGTCAGCCAGGTGCTGGGGAATTATTCCCTGGGCGAGGCCGACCTCTTGCGCCGGGCCATGGGCAAGAAGAAAAAAGAGGAGATGGACCAGCAGGAAGCCCGCTTCATGGCCGGGGCCGCTGAAAACAAAATTGACCTGCAGAAGGCCAAAGCGGTTTTCGACGCCATGGCCAAATTCGCGGAATACGGTTTTAACAAATCCCACAGCGCGGCCTACGCCATCGTGGCCTACCACACGGCCTACCTCAAGGCCCACTACCCGGTGGAATTCATGGCCGCCCTGATGACCTCGGAAAAGGATTCGCAGGACAAAGTGGTGCGCCTCATCAACGAGTGCCGCTCCGCTGGGCTGTCGGTGCTGCCGCCGGACGTCAACGAGTCCAGCTTCCGCTTTTCCGTGTCCGAGGGGGCTATCCGCTTCGGCCTGGGCGCGGTGAAAGGTTTAGGGGCGGCGGCCATCGACTCCATTCTCGAGGCCCGTGAGGAGGGGCCGTTCACCAATTTATACGATTTCTGCGAACGCATTGATACGCAAAAGGTCAACCGCCGGGTCATCGAGTCCCTGGTCAAGTGCGGGGCCTTTGACCGCTCCGGCGGGGCGGACAGGGCGGTGATGACCGTGGCCGTGGACGAGGCCCTGGAATCCGGCGCCCGCCGCCAGCAGGACAGGAAAGACGGCCAGGCCAACATGTTTGACATGCTGGCCCAGGCCGCCCCGGAGCACAACGTGCTGAAGTGGCCCACGGCCGAGCCCTGGAAGGAAAACGTGCGCCTGGCTTTTGAGAAAGAGTTTTTGGGCTTTTTCATCACCGGCCACCCCCTGGCCCGCTATGAAACCGAACTCAACGTGGTCAGCAGCGCCACCTGCGACGAGGCCAAGATGAAGGCCGACAAGGCCGAGGTGCGGCTGGGGGGCGTGGTCTCCAAAGTGCAGGTGAAGCTGGACAAAAAAGGGAAAAATTTCGCCTACGTCACCCTGGAAGATTTGACGGGTTCCATTGATCTCCTGGTCTGGTCGGACACCTAGACCAAGGCCGCCGCCGTGCGGAAAGTCGATGCAGTCATTGTGGTCAGCGGCCAGGTGGACGCAGGGGAAATGGCCGGGCAGGTGAACGTGAAAGTCATCGCCCGCGACATCCTCTCCCTCACTGAGGCCGTGGAGAGCCGCACCGAGACCATATCGCTCAAAATCCCCCGCTCCAAGCTGGACACTGAGGCCCTGTCGTACCTGCAGGACATCGTAAAAACTTTTCCCGGCCCCACCCAGACCTATTTGAAGCTGGGCGACCGCGACGGCGAGAGCATTTACCGCCTGCAAAGCAGCCTCAAACCCTGCCGGGAACTCATAGAATCCGCGCAGAAATTTTTAGGCCCGCGCGGGCTTGAACTGCGCTGAGGCCGGGGCTATAATGCTGTGGCGGGCCGCCTCCCGCACTCAATTACTGTACATACCCTGTCGAATCATGAAAGGACACACCATGTCGAATCGCGTAATGATTGGGCTTTTATCAATGCTCCTGGCGGTCGTGGCCGCTGGCTGCGACCAGCAGAAGAGCGAAGCGCCCGCCCCGGCACCGGCGGCGGTTGAGGAAACCGCTGCCGCCGAAGCCCCGGCTGAGGTGGCCGAAGTGGTGGAAGCCATCGAAACCCCGCCCGCCGCGCTTGAGGAAACCGCGCCCGCCGCCGAAGCCCCGGCTGAGGAGATTGAAGTCATTGAGGCTGTGGAAACCCCGCCCGTGGCCGAAGTGGAGATTGCCATTGTCGAAGGGCCCATTCCCGTTGAAGGCTCTCCCGCTGATGAAACGGCGTTGACGCTGGAAGCCTTGGCGGAGAAAAAATTCGAACTGCGGCAGGTGGACGGCGCGGACTACCATGCCGAGCAGCGGCCCTTTATCAGCTTTGACGCTCAGGGGCTGGTCGTCGGCAAAGTCTGCAACAATTTCCGGGGGCCGGTGAAAGTGGAGGGCGGCCTGCTGACCCTGCAATCCGCCGCCGCCGCCACGCAGATGCTCTGCCCGGTCAACGGCTTAAGCGATTTGGAAGCCAAGCTCTTCGACATGCTGAACCAGGGCGCGGAAATTTCCCTGGAGGGCGCGGCGCTCACCTTGAAGCGCGGCGAGAATGTGTTCGTTTTCGAGGCCGCTACCGACCTCGCGGAATAAACGTCCGGCGCAATTTAGAACTACTTCGGCAATGCAGAAAGCCTTTCCCATCACGTTCATGGGGAAGGCTTTTGCGTTCTCGGAGGATGTTGAGCAAGCTACAGAGTGGGGATGTTGTGGAGGGTCAATTCTTACCAGTTGCCGCCCCGGTGGTGGCCGTAGCCGCCGCCCCGGTGACCCCGGCCATAGCCGCGCCCGCCGCGATAACCCCGGTCATCCCGGTCGCCCCAATGGCCCTGGCCGTAGCCGAATTCACAGCCGGGGCCGTAAGCGTGGCCGTAAGCGTGGCCATAGCCCTGGCCGCCCCAGCCGGGGTTGCGGTGAAAGCCCTTGCTCTGGGCCTGGTCACGAAGGCTGTTCCGTTCAGTGCGAAGCTGGGCCCGCAGTTTCACCATTTCATCAACGATGGCCTTGATTTCAGCGGGTTTGGTGTTGGGGTTGTCGGCCAGGGCGTCGTATTCCATCTGCTTGGCCCACAGCTGATCCTGAATCGGGGCCAGCTTCATGCGGTGCTCGTCGCGCATCGCGGAAAAGGCCTCCCACTCTTCAGGGGTCATGCGGTTAATCATCAGGCCGTTTTCCCCTTTGGGCTGGGCCGCGTTTTTCTCCTGGGCCCCCACCATGGCGGCGGCGGTGAAAGCGAATAACATAGCGAAACTCAGGGCGAGGGCTGTTTTTTTCATGGACATGGTAAATCTCCTTTGATTTTTTTGTCGGCCCCAAAGGGCCGGTCGGCTGTCCTTGGTGCTGATTATGCAATACACTTTCTGTGCCAAGTGGCTTCGTCGAGTGCAAAGCATTGATTTTAGTGATGCAATCGATTCGTGCCCTGGCGGCCCAGATAAAAAATGTATCCTTTTTACCCGCTTTCGCTGTATACTTATTACCCAATGGGGGAATTATGAATCAACGCCAACCGGCCCACGGGCCCGCAACGTCGCCCTGGTTTATCGCCGCCGCCGTCTTGGGGGTGGTGATGATGGGGGCCATTATGTTTAACCGCGATTACCGCCGAGAGCAGGGCTATTTGCAGGACATGCTGCTCCAGCGCGGGGAAGTGCTCATCCATTCATTAGAGATGGTGGGCCGGGTCAGTTTTGAGGAAGCCCAGGCCGAGGAGCAGCTTCTCAACTTTTGGAATAATCTGGAGGCCGACGACCAGGTGCTCTTCCTGGCCCTGACCGACGACCAGGGCCGCCTTGAGGCCCTGGCGGGCGGGCTCACGCCGCCGGACGGGCTCTTCAGCGGCCCCCACGAGCCCACCCCCTACGGGCGCGGGCCCATTGCCCCCAATTACCGCACGGCCATGGTGGACGGCCGCCCGGTCTACCTGGTCTACCGCTCTTTCTGGCCCCTGCCCCGGCGCATGATGCAGAGCATGACCCAGGGCGGCCACGGCCACAGGATGTCCCAGCGGCGCCACGACCGGGGCCTGGCCGAAAGCACCGTGAGGGAGCGGCCCGTGCGCTATCTCTGGGTGGGCTTTGACCTGGCCGCCTTCGAGGCCGGCAGCCGGGAGCGCGTGCGCACCGCCGCCGTGTTCGTCGGCCTGTTGGGCCTGGCCGTCTTGGCCGGGGTGCTGGCCCTCATCTGGGGCCACAATTCCCGCCTGGTGCGGCGGCTGTATCAGGACACCAACGCCCTGGCCGCCGAGCTTATCGGCCGCCTGCCAGTGGGAGTTATTCTAAAAGACCGCGAGGGCAAAGTGAGCCTGGTCAACCGCTCCACCCTGGCCATCAGCGGTTTGCAGGAAAGCGATTTTCTGGGCCAGAGCCTGGAAGCCCTCACCCAGGGCCGCTTCCCGGCTGAAGAAACCATGAGCGGCCGCGAGACCACCCTCAGCTTCAATGGCGGGCCCGGCGTGCTGGTGGCCCTGACCAGCGGCCCGGTGGTGGGGGACGACGGCCACCCCCTGGGCCAGGTCATCCTTATGGAAGATTTGGGGGAACTGGGCCGCCTGAAATCTGAGTTGGGCAAAAAGGAACGCCTGGCCGCCCTGGGCAGCCTGGCCGCCGGTCTGGCCCACGAAATACGCAACCCCCTGGGGGCTATTCGCGGCCTGAGCCAGCACTTGCTGAACAAAGGCCCGGCTGACCCGGGCGACCGCGAGGCCCTGGAAGTGGTGCTCACCAGCGTTGACCGCCTCAATGCCACCATCACTGATTTTCTTGACTACGCCCGCCCCACGGAACTGAAAACCGCGCCCCTGGATTTGGGCGGCCTCATCCGCAAAATGGCCACCCTGGCCGGGCACGACGCCCAGAGCCAGGCCGTGACCCTGGAGCTTGACCTGCCCGGCGAGCCCCTGGAAATCGACGGCGACGAGGCCCTGCTTTCGCAAGCCTTTTTGAATTTATACCTCAACGCCATCCAGGCCGCCGG
This sequence comes from Candidatus Adiutrix sp., assembly GCA_031285975.1. Lineage (GTDB taxonomy): Bacteria > Desulfobacterota > Desulfarculia > Adiutricales > Adiutricaceae > Adiutrix. The sequence continues at coordinate 4,546 of JAITVE010000333.1, forward strand.
GGAACGGCCCGGCGGGGGCGGGCGGCTCTGCGTGGCCCTGCGCGCGGCGGAACAGCGGGCCGTCCTTACCTTTGCCGATAACGGCCCCGGCTTCAGCCCCGAGCAATTGGCGCAGCCCTTTGTCCCCTATTTCACCACCAAGGCCGAGGGCAGCGGGCTGGGCCTGGCCATGGTGGAAAAAGCCATCCGGGCCCACGCCGGGGCCGACGTCACCCTGGCTTCGCCGCCCTCCGGCGGCGGGCTGGTCACCGTAATTTTATCCCTTGCCGAGGAAAACCATCATGAGCCAGATACCGCAAGCGCCGCAAAAGATGCCGATTTTAATAGTTGACGACGACCCCGAGCATCTGTTCATGCTCAAAACTGTCCTCAGCGATTGGGGCCACCCCACGGTCACGGCCAAAAGCGGCCGCGAGGCCCTGGACTTGGGCAAGGGCCGCGCCTTCGGCCTCATCCTCATGGACGTGCGGATGCGGGAGGTGGACGGCCTGTCGGCCCTTGAGGAGTTCAAACGCGCGGGCCGAAACCAAAACACCCCCGTGGTCATCATGACCGCCTATTCCAAGGTGGAGGACGCGGTGCGGGCCCTGAAAGCCGGGGCCTACGACTACCTCACCAAGCCCCTCGACCTCGACCTCATGCGCCTCACCGTCAACCGCGCCCTGGAGCACCACAGCCTGAAAGAGGAAAAGGAAGCCGGGCTCTGGACTCCTGGGGAATCCGAAGGCTTGGTGGGTTCCAGCCCCGCCTTTCGCCAGGTGCTCAACATGATTGACCTGGTGGCCGGGGCCGAGGCCACGGTGCTCATCACCGGCGAAAGCGGCGTGGGCAAGGAAGTGGTGGCCCGGGCCATTCAGCGCAAAAGCCCCCGAGCGGACAAACCCTTCATGGTCATCAACTGCGCGGCCCTGGCTGAAAATCTGCTCGAAGCCGAGCTTTTCGGCCACGAGCGGGGGGCCTTCACCGGGGCCGAGCGGCGGCGGGACGGGCGGCTGAAAGCGGCCGACGGGGGCACGGTGTTTTTGGACGAAATCGGCGAGACCAGCCCGGCCCTTCAGGCCAAGCTTTTGCGGGCCATTCAGGAGGGCGAGATTCAGCCCCTGGGTAGCGATGAAACCGAAAAGGTGGACGTGCGCTTCCTGGCCGCCACCAACCGCGACCTCTCCGCCGAGGTGGCCGCCGGGCGCTTCCGCGAGGATTTGTTCTGGCGGCTCAACGTGGTGGGCATTGCGGTGCCGCCGCTGCGCGACCGCGCCGAGGACTTGCCCGCCCTGGCCCACTATTTCACCCGGCGCTACGCCATCAAGAACCATAAGGAAGTCAAGGGCCTGACCACCGGGGCCCTGCGCCTGATGGCCCGGCACCAGTGGCCGGGCAACATCCGCGAACTGCAAAACGCCGTGGAGCGGGCTGTTATTCTGATGCGCGGCGAGTATTTGTCGGAAAACGACCTGCCCGACCTGGGGGCCGCCCCCCTGAGCCCGGAACAGAGCGCCGCCGCCGACCTGCCCCTGAACCTCGACGATCTGGAAAAAATGGCCGTGGAAAACGCCCTCACCCACACCTGCGGCAACAAAACCCAGGCCGCCGACCTTCTGGGGATCACCCGCAAAACCCTGGCGGCCAAGCTGAAAAAATACGGCCTGGAGTAAGGAGGAATAGCATGTTCAGATACGTCCACACCAATATCGTGGCCAGGGACAGCGCGAAATTGATTGAATTTTACAAAACGGTTCTGCACTGCAAAAGCATCGGCGAGACGCGGGATTTGCGGGGGGCCTGGCTCGACAAACTGACGAGCCTTGCCCAGGCGCATATCGTCGGCGAACATCTTTGTCTGCCGGGCTATGAAGCCGACCTTCCCACGTTGGAAATATTTTCATACAACCCAGCGGAAAACGGCCGCCCCCCGCAAATCAACCAATGCGGCCTGGCCCACCTGGCCTTTGAAGTGGATGACGTTGAGGAAATTTTGCGGCGCATCCTGGCCGCTGGCGGCGGGCAAATCGGCGAACTGGTGCGGGCTGAATACGCGGACGGCAAAAACGCCGTCTTCGTCTATGCCACCGACCCCGAGGGCAACATTTTGGAACTGCAAAGCTGGTCGTGAACGACCGAAATCAACGGGAGAATTTATATGAAAGATTTGGTCATCAAGCTGTTTGAGGAACAAAACGTCTCGTTCATCGGGTCGGTGGATGAGAACGGCTTCCCGCACATCCGGGCCCTTTTGCGCCCGCGCCAGCGCGAGGGCATTGAGACGATTTGGTTTTCCACCAACACGCCCACCAACAAAGTGAAGCACTTTTTGCGAAACAGCAAAGCCTGCGTCTATTTTTTCAGCCAGGCTACCTTTGAGGGCGCGCT